>JAACEA010000242.1 GCA_009936695.1 Planctomycetia bacterium | reverse complement strand
GCCATCACGAGGATTCTCTCGGCGCCGCCCTCGTTCTCCGGTCGGACCGGTGGGGCGACTTCCGCGGGGGCGTCGATGATTCATGGGTTCAGGAGGTCGCCGCGGCGGCGGAAGCCGCCGACTTGAGGGCGGCGGCCTTGTCGGTGCGCTCCCAGGTGAAGGTGCCCTCGCCGCCCTCGCCCGGCTCGCGGCCGAAGTGACCGTGGGCGGCGGTGGCGCGATAGATCGGCTTGAGCAGATCGAGATCCCGGATGATCCCGGCCGGCGTGAGATCGAAGTGCTCGCGGACGATCGCCTCGATGGCGGCTTCATCGATGGTCGAAGTGCCGTTGGTGTCGACGAGGACGGACGTCGGTTCCGCGACGCCGATCGCATAGCTCAGCTGGACTTCGCATTCGTCGGCGAGTTCGGCGGCCACGATGTTCTTCGCGATGTAGCGGGCCATGTACGCCGCGGACCGGTCGACCTTCGACGGATCCTTGCCGCTGAACGCACCTCCGCCGTGGCGACCCCGGCCGCCGTAGGTGTCGACGATGATCTTTCGTCCGGTGAGACCGCAGTCGCCGTGGGGACCGCCCAGTTCGAACTTTCCGGTCGGATTGACGTGCACCACGATGTCGTCGTCCCACCATCCGCCGAGCACCGGCTTGATCACCTGCTCGATGATGGCGGTCTTCAATTCCGCCTGCTTCGCCTCGCCGTTCCACTCGGGGCCGTGCTGGGTGGAGAGCACGACGGTACGGACCGCGGTCGGACGGCCTTCGTCGTATTCGACGGTGACCTGGCTCTTCGCGTCGGGGCGAAGGTGGGGGATCGCACCGGACCGGCGGACTTCGGCCTGTCGGGCGACGAGCTTGTGCGAAAGATCGATGGGGAGCGGCATCAGCGACTCGGTCTCGCGGCAGGCGAAACCGAACATCAGGCCCTGGTCGCCGGCGCCCTGTTCGGAGGGATCGCCCCCGGCCTTGTGTCGATCGACGCCCTGGTTGATGTCGGGGCTCTGCTGGTCGAGCGACACCAGGACGGCGCAGCTGCGTCCGTCGAGTCCCTTCGCCGCATCGTCGTAGCCGATCTCTTCGGCCGTCTTTCGGATGATCTCGGCGATCTCCACGTAGCCATCGCAGGTCACCTCGCCGGCGACCACGGCCATGCCGGTCGTCACCATCGTCTCGCAGGCGACGCGGCAGTTCGGGTCGACCGCGATCATCGCGTCGAGCACCGCGTCGGAGATCTGATCCGCAAGCTTGTCGGGGTGGCCCATCGAGACGGACTCTGAGGTGAAGAAGTGCGGGCGGTGGGTCATGGTTTCAGGCCTGAGCGAGGGATGGAGAAGGGATGATCCATTGAACGGATGAATGGATAAAGACCGTGATGGAGCGTACTTTCTTTGCGTGCCGGACGCGAGGAGGATTGTGACCGAATTGGAGCGGTCGTGCATCCGTCGGTGCCGGGTGAAGACGCGGGCGACGACAGGTCGCCTTGGCTCACGGGCGCCCGATAATCCGGGATCAGCGGAAGAATCAGCGCCAAACTCCTGAATGCACCCGATCCGGGGGCGGCTCGATGGAGAAGACCATGTTGGATCGTCGTCGCCCGGATCGCGGGCTACTCTTGAACCACGTGCATGGGTCGACGGCCCGGACCCAGCCATGCGACTTCGCCGGACCCCTCGGACATGACCAGACCGCAACTGATGCCGACCATGCTCGCCTTCGGCTTGCTGGCCGCCTCCCCGGCCCTGGCCGCGGAGGTCGTGACCGAAGATCCGGTCCGGGCCATCGTGCGAACCGCCCCGGACGTTCGGATCCACGAGGATCGGGAGGGCGGATTCTGGCTCGTGCCCGATCCGGCCCGATCACGACTCACGACCGCCGACCTGATCGCCGCCCGACTGCTGCGGGATCAGCTGTTCGAGGTGCGGGCGACCGACCTCCGCCCGCTCTTCGCACACCCGCCCGTGAATGAAGCGCTCGCCCGCGCGAACCGTCTCGATCGGTATTTCATCGTCGAGTTTCCGAACGCGGCGTCCGCCGTGACCGCGATCGAAGCGGTCGGCGACTTCGCGGCGATCGGCGGTCCGGTCGAAGCCATCGAACTCGATGCGTCCGGTGGCGTCGCCTCGCCGCCCGACGACCCCTGGTTCGAATTCCAGTACGGCATGTCGAACACCGGACAGAACGTCGCCGGCGACGACGGCATCGTCGGAGCCGACGTGAACGTGCTTCCTGCGTGGGACTGGACGGTCGGATCGGAGCAGGTGGTCGTCGCGGTGCTCGACTCCGGCGTCGATCCCCACATCGAGTTCGGTGACCGTCTGGTGCCGGGCTGGAACGTCCCGGACGGGAACGACCAGTTCGATGACGAGTGCGGAAGCCACGGCACGCACGTGTCCGGCATCCTCGGTGCCGCCGGTGACAACGATGAGGGCATCGCGGGCGTCGCCTGGCGGCCGCGGATCATGCCGGTGGTCGTCACCAACGGTTGCACGGGCCTCGAAAGCTGGGTCGCGGAAGGCATCGTCTGGGCGGTGGACCATGGTGCCGACATCATCAACATGAGCCTCCAGTACTCGGCGGGCACCGAAGCCTTCGCCGATGCGGTGGCCTACGCCGACGCCGCCGGCGTCATCCAGATCGCCGCCGCCGGAAACACCGGTGGGGCCGACGACGTGCAGGCGCCCGCGCGGTTCCCGCAGACGATCGCGGTCGCGGCGACCGACAACCGCGACCGACACGAGCCGTTTTCGAGCGCTGGGCCGGAGATCGACCTCGCCGCGCCCGGCTGGCGGATCTATTCCTGCATCGGTTCCTCCTCCTATGGCTACAAGTCGGGCACCAGCATGGCGGCCCCCTTCGTGACGGGTGCGGTCGCCCTGATGAAGACCGTCGCCCCCGACCTCGATCCGGTCACCGCGAAGGTGATGCTGATGGTCCACGCGGAGGACATCGAGTCTCCCGGCTTCGACGACCTGACCGGCACGGGGCGACTCGACATCGAAGCCTCGCTCCTGGCACTCGATCCCCAGCCGCCCGCCGCGGGCGATCTCAACCGCGACGGCCTCGTCGACGGCGAGGACTTCGGCATCATGCTGACGGGTTGGGGACCATGCCCCTCGGACTGCGAGGAGACCTGCGTGGGCGATCTCAACGGCGACTGCCGGATCGATGGTCTCGATCTCGGCCTGCTCTTCGTCGACTGGACCGGATGATTCCGACGATGCCCGGGCTCGCGGCCGAGAAGGATCGCGGCGATGATCGAACCGCGTTCGACCCGGCGGAGGTGCCGACGGGTGACGCGCCGCTCGAGATCATCCCGGATGCCTCCTCATGAACGATGTCGTCGACCTGCTCACCGCGCACCGCTCGGTTCGCCGCTTCAAGCCGGATCCGATTCCGGAAGAACACCTCCAGGCCGCCATCCGGGCGGGGCAGCAGGCGGCGACGAGTTCGAACATCCAGGCCTATGCGGCGATTCGCATCACCGACCCCGCGGTTCGGGACCGACTGATCTCGCTCACCGGCGGTCAGGAGAAGGTGGCCGCGTGTCCGCTGTTCCTCGCGATCTGCGGGGACGTCCGACGGCATCGGCTCATCGCGGCCCGGGCGGATGTGCCGCATGCGTCGAATCTCGAGGAGTTCCTGCTCGCGGTGATCGACGCGACCCTGTTCGCGCAGAACATGGTGGTCGCGTTCGAGTCGATGGGATACGGAACGTGCTACATCGGTGGGCTGCGCAACGATCTGCCGGCGTTGCACGAGGTCCTTCGCACCCCCGAGGGTGTCTGGCCGCTCTTCGGGCTGTGCGTCGGAACACCGGATCAGGAGACGTCGGTGAGGCCGCGACTCGATCCCGAGACGGTGCTCTTCGATGACGTCTATCCGGACGACGCCGCCGTTCTCGCCGCCGTGGACCAGTACGACCGGACCATCACCGACTGGTATCGATCCAACCGCATGAAGACGCCGAACTGGTCCTCGCGGATCCAGCGGCAGTTCGAGGAACTGCGTCGGACCGGGAATTCCGCGTGGTATCAGGGGGCAGGGGCGTCCTTCGAGTGATTCCTCGTCATCGAAGGCGATAGGATGTCACGACCGACCTTGCTTCGCGACGATGCTCGTCGACGAACCCCTCGGTCAAAGGAGTGCTTCGGATGCTCGTGAAGGTGACGCTCGCCCGACTGCTGATTCGCGAGATGGCGGATTCGCAGTTCGTCACGCTCCAGGAGGAGGGGGGTGATCGCATGTTCCCGATCGCGATCGGACTTCCGGAGGCGTTCGCGATCGAGCGACGTCTTCGCAAGACGCCGATTCCGCGTCCCCAGACCCACGACCTGCTCGGCAACGTGATCGAGCTCATGGGCGGAACCCTCGTCCAGATCGTCATCCATGCCCTTGAAGAGGGGACCTTCTTCGCGAAGCTCGTCATCCGCCAGGGCGATGCGCTGGTCGAGGTCGACTCGCGACCGTCCGACGCGATCGCCCTCGGCGTCCGCTCGGATGTCCCCATCTTCGTCGCGGATTCGGTGCTGGAAGAGGCATCCAGCGACCCGACCGTCGACCAGCAACCGCCGGAACATCCGGGGTGGATGCCCGACTTCGACGACGCCGAGGACGATTCCGAGGACGGCGAGGACGGGTTCGCGTGACCAAGAAAACCGACGACGATCTCCACATCGCCCCGCCGACGGCGCCCGGTGTTCTCGGCGATCCGATGCCGCAGGGCCGGATCCTCGAGACGCCGCTCCTCGCGGGGCGGATCAAGCTTCGCGACGACGACTTCATCGTCGACGAGCTTCCGCTGTACGAGCCGCGCGGGGAAGGCGAACACCTCTACATCCGGGTCCAGAAGCGCGGGCTCGCCCACACGGAACTCCTCGGCCTCCTGCGCCGCCACTTCAAGGTGAAGGAATCGGCGATCGGCGCCGCGGGGATGAAGGACCGAGTGGCCATGACCGGCCAGACCATCTCGATTCACCTTCCCGACCGGAAGGGTCCGCCCGCGGAGGTCGCGACCGCGATCGAGGACTCGCGGGTCCAGATCGTCTGGGCGGACTGGCACACGAACAAACTGCGTCGAGGTCATCTCGCCGGCAATCGTTTCTCGATCCGCATCCGCGACCTCGATCCGTTGCAGGCCCCGGCGGTCTGGCGGGCGATGCAGACGCTCGAGAGCCGAGGGGTGCCGAACCACTACGGCACCCAGCGGTTCGGATATCGCCGCAACACCCACCGGCTCGGTCGGATGATCCTGGCCCGGGACTGGGACGGGCTCGCCGCGGAGATGCTCGGGACGACCGGTTCCTGGTTTCCGGCGCACCAGCGGAGTCAGCGGGAGGCGTTCGATGCGGGTCGGTTCGACGAAGCCGCGAAGGGCTGGGGTCGCCGCGACGTCGCGGAGCGGGGGATGGCCGCCGCGATCGCGAAGGGACGATCCACCGAGGAAGCGGTCGCCACCGTCTCCAAGCAGATGCGGACCTTCTGGGTGAGTGCGCTGCAGTCCTCGATCTTCAATCATCTCCTCGAGGCGCGAATCAAGGCCGGAACGATCGACCGGATCCTCGAAGGCGACGTGGCGTTTCGCCATGACAGCCGGCGGAGTTTCCTCGCCGATGCGGGCATGCTGGAGCGCGAGGATCTCGCCGCCCAGGCGGCGGCGTTCGAACTCTCCCCCGGAGGTCCCATCCTCGGGCCGGGCATGCCGCAGGCCACGGGCGAGATCCTGGATTCCGAACGGGCGGCCTTCGCGGATGCCGGCGTGGATGCGACGGCCTTCGCGGGGGACGGGCTCGATTTCAAGGGGACCCGCCGTCCCTACCGGATCCGGCTCACGAATCTCGAACTCGATTCCGGCTTCGACGAGCACGGCCCGTACGTTCGCACCGCGTTCGATCTGCCCCGCGGTTCCTACGCCACGGTCGTGCTGCGTGAGATCATCGGCGACGACGGCGTCGAGGCGCACCGTCGGGACAAGCGGGATCGAGACGCCTTCAAGACCGACACCACCCGGGACGCCTGACCACGACGGGTCGATCGAAACGTTCAGGTCGGCCTCGGGCCGATGACGCGCGTCACGTTCGATGTCGCGTGTCGGTCGTCCAGACGTGCTATATTCCGCGCGGCGACGTGCACACGTCGCTGCGCGTCGAACGTCGAAAGGAAGATCCGTCTTGCGAGGATGTCGATCCGTGATCGCGATCGTCTTCTGCATCGCACTAGGTGTGGCGGGGATGGCTGCGCCGGTCGAGGCGTCGCAGGAGGATGCCAACGCGGCCGCGGCGGCGCCTCCGGTGCCTCCGGCTCCCGCGCCGGTTCGGCAGCCCGACGGATCGGTGGCGGACCTCGATGCGAAGCTCGTGATCTGCGATCCCGACGCGCCCCCGGTGTCCGGCGCGGGTGTGACGAGCATCTTCGAGCCCGAGTCCCCGCCGTCCCGTGAGATCCGCGAACTCGGATTCCTCGTCTTCGCGATCTGCATCGGGATCTTCGTGGTGGTCCAGGGATTCCTGGTGCTCGCCATCGTCCGAGGGGTCCGGTCCCGCCGCGCGGCCGGGCGGGAAGGCGAAGGGGGATCCGCCGAGCCGACGCAGGTGTACGGGAGCGTTCCGATCGAAGTGGCCTGGACGGTGATCCCGACGATCATCGTGTTCGTGCTCACGATGGTCACGATCCGGACCATCCGCGACATCGACATCACCTCGCCGCCCGAAGATGCGCTGGAGGTGATCGTGATCGGCCATCAGTGGTGGTGGGAGTTCCGCTATCCCGACGAAGCCGGCGAAGTGGTGACCGCGAACGAGATGCACGTTCCGGTGGGACGGCCGATCTGGCTCCGCCTCGAATCCGCGGACGTGATCCACAGCTTCTGGGTCCCCCGGCTCGCGGGCAAGATGGATCTGATTCCCGGTCGTACGAACTACACCTGGTTCGAGGCCGAGCGAGCCGGCATCTATCTCGGCCAGTGCGCCGAGTACTGCGGAACGCAGCACGCCCACATGCTGATCCGCGTCTACGCGGACGAGCCCGAGGCCTTCGACGCCTGGCTCGACGCGCAGCGGAAGCCCGGGGTCGAGGATCCGACGGTCGCCGAAGGGCGACGGGTGTTCGCCGAGTACGCCTGCCTCAACTGTCACACGGTCGATGGGACGAGCGACGGCATGTTCGGTCCGAATCTCACCCACCTCGCCAGTCGCGACACCATCGGTTCCGGGTTCATTCCGCTCAACCGCGAGAACCTGCGGGCATGGATCGACGATCCCGCCCAGTTGAAGATCGGTTGCAACATGCCCTCCCTCAAACTCGACGCCGCGGAACTCGACGCGGTGACCGACTATCTCCTGACGCTGAACTGATCGAAAGTCGACCATGAGCATTCCACCACGACATCCGGGCCCGGCCTCGCTGACCAGCCGTGGTGGCCGTGGTCGCTTCTGGGAGTCGGTGATGCAGTGGGCGATCTCGGTCGATCACAAGAAGCTCGCCCTCATGTACATCGGGGCGGGCCTCTGCTTCTTCCTGGTGGCGGGGCTCGAGGCCGCGTTCATGCGGCTCCAGCTCGCCCGGGCCGAAAACGACGTGATCGACCCGGAGACGTTCAACCAGCTCTTCACCATGCACGGAACGACGATGGTGTTCCTGGTCGGCATGCCGATCCTGCTGGGCTTCGGCAACTATCTGATCCCGCTGATGGTCGGCGCCAGGGACATGGCGTTCCCGCGTCTGAATGCGTTCGGTTTCTGGCTCTTCATCTTCGGCGGGCTGCTGCTCTACTTCAGCTATCTCGGGGCCGACGGCCTGTACGGGGCCGGCACCGCGCCGGATGTCGGCTGGTTCGCGTACGCCCCGTTGACCAGCCGCACCTTCAGCCGCGGAAACAGCACCGACTACTGGATCCTCGGGATCATGGTCAGCGGCTTCGGCAGCATGACCACCGCGATCAACTTCATCGCGACGATCCTCTGCATGCGGTGCCCCGGCATGACGCTGATGCGAATGCCCATGATCGGCTGGATGATGCTGGTGGTCGCGTTCCTGGTGCTGGTGGCGATCCCGATCCTCACCGGCGCCCAGATCATGCTGCTCCTGGATCGCACGCTCGGAGCGCACTTCTTCGATCCGGAGACGCAGGGGTCGGCCATCCTCTGGCAGCACCTGTTCTGGTTCTTCGGGCATCCCGAGGTCTACATCCTGATCCTGCCGGCGTTCGGGTTCGTGAGCGAGATCATGCCCACGTTCAGTCGCAAGGTCCTCTTCGGCTACCCGCTGATGGTCGCCGCGACGGTCGGCATCGGGTTCATCTCGCTGGGCGTGTGGGCCCATCACATGTTCGTGGTCGGGCTGGGACCGGTCCTCGACTCGTTCTTCGGGGCGACGACCTTCCTCATATCCGTGCCAACCGGCATCAAGATCTTCAACTGGCTGGGCACGATGTGGGGTGGGCGACTCCACTTCACGACGCCGATGCTGTTCGTGACCGGTTTCGTCGCGATGTTCGTGATCGGCGGCCTCACCGGGATCATGCTCGCGACCGTCCCCCTCACCTGGCAGCTCTCCGACAGCTACTTCGTGGTGGGGCACTTCCACTACGTCCTCTTCGGCGGCACGGTGTTCGGAATCTTCGGCGCGATCTTCTACTGGTTCCCGAAGGCGACCGGACGACTCCTCGACGAACGACTCGGCAAGTGGACGTTCTGGCTGCTGTTCATCGGCTTCACGCTGACCTTCATGCCGATGCACGTCTCCGGGGCCCTCGGCATGCCGCGTCGCATCTACACCTACGAGGCCGATCGCGGATGGGAGATCTGGAATCTGATCAGCTCGATCGGCGTGCCGGTGCAGATGGCCGGCGTCGCGATCTTCCTGTGGAACGCGATCCGGGCCCTGCGTCGCGGCCCGGTGGCCGGTGACGATCCGTGGGACGCGTGGACCCTCGAGTGGGGGACGACCAGTCCGCCGCCGGAGTGGAACTTCGACCGAATCCCGACCTGCACCAGCGCCCGTCCCCTGTGGGATCGGAAGAATCCGGAGGATCCCGATGCGTACTACGAGTGATCCCGGTCGGATCCGACGGGGGGTGCGAGCATGACGGCGCTCCCCGCCAACCCGGAGGCAGCCGCGACGCTTCGGTCGCCGTTGTCCCGCGCCAAGGTCGGAATGGCCTGCCTGATCTTCATGGAGAGCGCGATCTTCAGCGCGTTCCTCGTGACCTACCTCTACTACATCGGGAAGAGTCCCGACGGTCCCCAGCCGCTCGAATGCCTCGAGCTCGGGCTGGTGCTCGTCAACAGCGCGTGCCTGATCTCCTCCAGTTTCACGGTGGTGATCTCGGTCCGGGCCCTCGCCCGGGGTGCGATGGGGGCGTTCAGGTTCTGGCTCGCCCTGACCATCCTGCTCGGGATCGAGTTCCTCGTCGGCACCGGCTACGAATGGTGGGGGCTCATCGAGGACAAGGGCCTCACCCTGCAGTCGAACGCCTTCGGCACGAACTTCTACTCGCTCGTCGGTCTCCACGCCTTCCACGTGATCGTCGGGATGCTCATGCTCGTGGTCATCCTGGTGCTTTCGATCTTCGGGTTCATCCGGCCCGATCGTGATCATCAGCGGGTCGACGTCGCGACCTGGTACTGGCACTTCGTCGACGTGGTCTGGATCCTCGTCTTCACCCTGGTCTACATCGTCGGCCGGGTGCCGCAGGGAGCGCCGGCATCATGACGGAGCGAGCGGAACAACGAGAGGAACGGGCGGCGCTCGCCCCCCGCGAAGCGCGGGAGATGCCGTATCTGCGGGCGATTCCGCGGCCGACGCCGTGGCCGATCATCACCGCGTTCGGGGTGACCTTCATGTTCGCCGCGATCGTCACCAACATCTTCGTGGTGGTGGTGGGGGCGGTGTTCGCGCTGGTGGGCGTGATCGGTTGGTTCCGCGAGGTCTTCCCGCACGAGAACGTCGAGGCGATCCCGGTCGCGGACTGCGAGATCCCGCTGCCGCCACCCGAGTTCGCGCCGCGTCCGAAGAAGACGCCCCGCAACGTCGTCCCCGAGCGGATTCACCCGTATCGAAGCGGCGTGAAGGGGGCGATCGCCGGTGCGATCGCGATGGCGGTGGTCGCCGCCGCATGGGGCGTGATCGACGCCGGAAGTCTCTGGCTGCCCATCAACCTGCTCGCCGGCACCGTGCTTCCGTCCATCGGCGAGGCGACCGAAGCCCAGCTCAAGACGTTCAACGCGACCTGGTTCGCGACGTCGGTCGGGCTTCACGCCTTTCTCAGCATCTCCGTGGGCATGGTCTTCGTGGTGTCGCTTCCCATGATGCCGCGACGACCGTTGCTCGCGGGCGGCCTGATCGCGCCGGTCATCTGGACCGGGATCGCGTGGGCGACGCTCCGCGTCGTGAATCCGACGCTCGAGGACTACATCTCCTGGCCGTGGTTCCTTGGAAGCCAGGTGGCGTTCGGGCTGGCCTGTGGATTCGTCATCTCTCGCGCGACGATGGTGCCGCTCCAGGTGGGCTGGAGCCTCGAGCGACGGATGGGCGTCGAGCGGACGGAGGGTGACGAATCGTGAGTGGAACGAGCCGAATCACCAGGGCGATCGGCGCTTCGGCGCTGCTGACCACGCTGGTCGGGGTCGCGCCATCGGGTTGCGACCGACTTCCCGGCAAGCCACCTCCGTATCCACCGCCGGTGGTGTCGGCTTCGACGCCCGCCGGATTCGAGGCGACGTGGGCCGATCGTTGTTCGGGTTGTCACGGGGCGAACGGAACCCTGGGCGCCGGACTTCCGATGCGGAACGGCGAGTACCTGATGGCGGTCCCGGAGGACACGATGTTCTCGATCATCCGTGACGGGATTCCGTCCAGCCGGATGCCCGGATTCGGTGGCGACGCCATCGGCGGGCTCGACGACGAGGTGATTCGAGCCTTCGTGGTGGGGATGCGGTCCGCGTGGGGCGACGCCGGCGCGAAGGGCGTCTCACGGGGGATCCCCTGGAAGGTCGATGCGAGCGACGGCGATCCCGATCGTGGTGGTCGGCTCTTCGCGGCGAAGTGCGCCTCCTGTCATCCGTCGGATGAACCGGCGAGTCGCGCCGTGGATCCGGGACCCGATCCGCTGGTGGCGGGGAGCGTGACCGATCCCTTCTACCTGCGACTGGTCAGCGACCAGCATCTGCACTCCAACATCGTCTTCGGCCGCGCGGATCTCGGCATGCCCGGGGCCGCCGGTCCCTTCCGCGGTCCCGATGGGGGAACGGTCGAGGGGCCGCTCGACGCCGCCGACGTCGCGGACATCGTCGCCTATCTCGGTGCGGGCCGTTCGAGCCTGCTCCTTTGGTGCATGATGGAATCGGATGCGGTCTCTTCG
>JAACEA010000241.1 GCA_009936695.1 Planctomycetia bacterium | reverse complement strand
GAGGTATCACCGCCGACGAACACCCCGATGAGCGAATCGCGGAACACGAGAAAGCCGATCGCGCAGACCGACATGTAGCCGACCGCGAGTCCGAGGGCGATTCTCGCCCGGTTCACCGCGATGTCGGGCCGGCCCGCCCCGATCCACTTCCCCACCAGCGACGTCGTCGCGACGGAGAAGCCCACCGCGGGCATGAAGCTCAGATGCATGTAGCGGATCACCGCCCAGGCGGCGGTGAGATGGTCGGTTCCGAATCGGCCGATCAGGACCGTGACGAAGAGACCCCAGCAGACCATCTCGTTGCCGAACTGGAGCGACGCCGGCCAGCCCAGCCGGAGCAGGTCCCGCATGGCCCGGAAATCGGGCCGCCAGTTTCCGCGACTCCCGACCTCCCGATTCAGTCTGGGGCCGAGGAACACCACCAACGGGACGATCACCTCGACCGCCGTGCCGATCACCGTCCCGATCGCCGCGCCCGCCAGTCCGAGCGCGGGCGTTCCGGGGATGCCGGGGATTCCGAGTTCGGGAATCCCCGCCTCACCGAAGATCAGGATCCCGTTCGCGACCACGTTCACCACGTTCGCCGCGACCGCGGACATGGTGATCACACCGGGCCGCTGATAGCCGAAGAACCAGTGACTCATCGCCTTGCCGGCGATCAGGAGCACGCCGCCGAACAACAGGATCGTCGCGTATTCGGTCTCGAGTTCGATGAGCTCCGGCTCGTGCCCGGCCGCGTCGAAGATGAACGGAAGCGCCGCCGCCCAGGGCAGCAGAAGCACCAGCCAGGCGACGACCGCGAGCCAGACCCCCGCCCATCCGTATCGAGCCGTCTGGTCGCGCTTGCCGGCCCCGACGTTCTGGGCGACGAAGGTGTTCACCACCGTCAGCATGCCGAAGACGAACGCGATCGGATTGAAAGACCAGATGCCGCCGTTGCCCTGGGCCGCGACCTCGAGCGGCCCGAGCCGCGCCACCATCAACGCATCGACGAATCCCATCACCGTGTAGCTCGTCATGGTCGCGACGGTCGGCCAGGCCTGCGACCAGACTTCGCGAATGCCGGATCGACCGGGTTGCAGCGGGGATTCAACGGCGGGCTTGGACACGGTCGGGCGAGCATAATCGCGATGCCGCGACGGGGTTCAATCTCGATCGAGCACCCGATAGCCGACCGCTTCCTCGAGGTGCGTCGATCGAACCGAACTCGAACCGTGCAGGTCCGCGATGGACCGCGCGACCCGGCGGATCCGGTCGAAGGCCCGGCTGCTCAGGCCGAGCTCCTCGACCATCGCGCCGAGTCGATGGAGCGATCGTCGGTCGAGCGAACACGCCGCGTCCAGACGTTCGCCCGAAAGCCGTGCATTGAGCGGACCGGAACGCGCCGCGCCGAAACGCCGGGCCGCGACCACCCGTTGACGCACCTCCACGGTCGAAGGGCCGTCGGGCGGATCGAGAAGTGCTGCGACGGGTGTGGCCCGCATGATCACGTGGAGATCGAATCGATCGAGCACCGCACCCCCGATCCGGTCGAGCACGCGCCGATCCACACCCTGGTCGTTCGACGATCCGGCCCCCCCGCTTCTCGATCCATTCATCGTCCCGACGACCACGACCGACGCTGGGAACCGGACGGTTCCGGCGGCCCGCGCGACGGTCACCACCCCATCCTCCAGCGGTTCGCGCAACGCGTCGATCGCGGCGGCGGAGAACTCCGGCAACTCGTCGAGCATCAGAATCCCGTGATGCGCGAGGCTGACTTCCCCCGGTCGGGGGTTGGTTCCCCCGCCGACCAGCGCCGCGGGGCTGGACGTGTGATGCGGCGTCCGAAAGCCGGGTCGGGAGAGCGCCTCGACGTCGAACGGAAGCCCGGCGGCGGATCGAACCGCCTGCACCTCGAGGATCTCCTCCCGCCCGAGTGGCGGAAGCAGGTCGACCAGCCCGCGTGCGATCATCGTCTTGCCGCATCCCGGTGGCCCGACGAGGAGGAGGTTGTGCCCGCCGACCGCGGCGATCTCGACCGCCCGCTTCGCCGACGACTGGCCGCGAATGCTGGCGAGATCGATGTTCGAAGGACGGTGTCGCTCGTGTGGGTCGATGACCGATGCTCGTGTCTTCTCGTCGGTGGTCGGAACCGGATCAAGCCCGTCGAGGAAGGTCGCGAGTCCCTGGAGATCACGCACACCCACCACCGGAAGATCGCTCACCAGCCTCGCTTCGGATGCGGATTCCGCGGCGACGACCACGCCCGCCGCCCCCGTGCGGGACGCCAACTCCGCCAGCGCGAACACCCCCCGCACCGGCCGCACCGTGCCATCGAGGGCCAGTTCCCCCGCCATCGGCCAGTCCTGGATTCGACGGCCGCCGGTGGATGCCCCCCGAATCGCGCCCGAGGCCGCGAGCACGCCGGCGGCGATGGGCAGGTCGTAGACCGGTCCTTCCTTGCGAACATCCGCGGGCGCGAGATTCACGGTCAGTCGGGATCTCGGCCACGCGAATCCCGCGTTCCGGATGGCGGTCCGCACCCGCTCCGCCGATTCACGAACCGCCGCATCGGGGAGCCCCACGATGCCCATGGTCGGAAGTCCGTGGGGCGAGAGATCGACCTCGATGCGACAGGACTCGGCACGAACGCCCCGCAGGATGAAACTGGTGACGCGACTGATCATCGCGCGACCGTAGTCGATGCATTTCCGATTTCCGTGCCCCCGGCGGAACCGCAGGCCACGCGATCGAACGCGCTTCGGTCTCTCCGGCGGAAGTCACCGGGGACGCTTGTAGCCGATGGGCTTCCCATCGGCATACGCCCAGACCGTGACGATCAGGTGCTTCACACCCCACTGCATCGCTCGTTCATGGGTCGGATAGAGCACGTCGAGCCGATTGCCCTTGATCGCGCCGCCACGATCGAGCACCGGGACCACACCTTCGTTCGCATACCCCGGAATGGACAGGAGCTGTCCGAAATCGAACATCTTCCGGTCCGCGGCGACCAGTCGTCCCGCATTGGTGTGCACGGAATAGCCGCTGGCGGTGATCCCGTCCGCGTGGTCACCGCAGGATCGATGATCGGGGCTGTACGCGGTCACCCGCATCCGAAGGGACTTGACCGGAACGATCGGGCGACCGTCGTGGAACCGGACCGCGGACTTCGTGTCCGAGGCGATCGAATCACGGACGCCGGTGCCGGTCAGCATCGCGCCACCGACGAGAACGAGTCCGAACAGAAACGTCACGATGGGTCCCGGTCTTCTCATGTCGGCTTGCTCCGGCGCCGTGCTCGTCCACCGCCGAACGACGGGGATCCCCTCACGGTGCGATCGAGCCAGGAAGGTGCGCGGTTCCATCCCCGACGCAACGCAAGCCGCCGGTCCGATCGACATCGATCCGTTTCCGGACCGGAACGACCCGCACGATCCGCGCCGTCCGCCGCATTGCGTACACTCCGGCGATGCCTCTCTTCGAGATCGTCGCATTCGGTGGCATCGGACTCGCCGCCGGGCTGATCGGCGGGTTGCTCGGGATCGGCGGCTCCACCGTCTTCATTCCCGCTGCGACGCTCCTGATCGGCCCCGATCAGCAGATCTATCAGGCCGCCGCGATGGTGCTGAACGTCTTCGTCGCCGGTACCGCGACGCTGACGCACCACCGCGCAGGGGCGATCGACAAGCAACTCGTCCTCCGCCTGCTTCCCGCCGCGATCCTCATGGTGCTGATCGGCGTGCTGGTCAGCAATCACCTCGACGCCGAGGTCCTCGTGGGCGTGTTCGGCGGATTTCTGATCCTGATGTCGGGGTGGGAGGCCTTCCGGCTCTGGCGGCGTGGCACCGATCCCGGAGACGCTTCATCACTTCCCGAGGACGGTGAAGCCGAGAAGGCGGCTCCGCCATCGGGTGCGATCCTCACCGGCGTCGGTGGCGTGATGGGCTTCCTCGGAGGCCTCCTCGGAATCGGTGGCGGACTGGTCGCGGTCCCCGGCCTGCGGTTCCTGGCCGGAATTCCGCTCCGAACCGCGATCGTCACCTCCGCGGCCGTGACGTTCCCGATGGCCGTGATCGGGGCCAGCTACAAGAACCTGAGCCTGAGCGAACTCGTGGACGCCGAAGGCCGATCCCTGTCCGCGAGCGAATCCATGATCATCGCCGCGGCGATCGTGCCTGCCGCGATCCTCGGAAGCTGGCTCGGGGCCCGTCTGGTGCGGCGTCTTCCGATCACCACGATCCGGATCGCGTTCATCCTCCTGATGGGGTTCGCCGGGATCCGGATGATCGGTTCGATCTGACGAACGACTCGACCAGCGAACGCCGCCTTCGAATGAAGAAGGCCCGGCCGCACGTCCTCGTGCCGCCGGGCCGCATGATCTTCGAGCGCCCTCGAGACGTTCAGCCGGAGCTGGGGTCGGGCCGTGGCCCCGGTCCCGCCGAAGGCGGCAACGGTTCGCGGGTCGGCCCGACGCAGGGCTCGCCATCAGGCGACACCACGCCGAAGACGTGGAACGGTGCGACCTGTCCGTCGGAGGTCATCGCGGAAAGCGAGGCGTAGAGCACGCCGACGTAGTCCGAGGCCGGTGTGAGACGGATCTTCACCCGGGTGATGATCCCGTCCTGGGTCTCCTCGGTGTTGATTTCGAGCATCTGGGCTCGACAGTCCGGAGACTCGCTGATCACGGTGGCGATCGGCGTGGTGACCGTGTCGAATTCGACCTCGAAGTCGACGAACGACCCCTGCTTGATCAGTCCCAGAGGAAATCGGAATCCGCCCGCCATCCGGAGGTTCCGGTTCGGCTTGGGCAGCGTCGTCTCGTGCCGCAGGTAGACGTCGATCATCGGCGTCTCCGGACGGTCGGTCTCGATCACGAGATACCGGGGGTACGGAGCGGGAAGACGATCGAGATCGAAGGAGAGGATGTACTGGCTCCTCGGTTCGTCCGTCGCGGGATCGAAGCCGAGATAGGTCGGCGGGAGTCCGTGGAACGAGCAGATCGAGAAAGGTTCGCCGTCGATCGCTTCGACCACGATGCGGCCCTGGCGGTTCTGATTGCGGACCGCATTGATGTGCGGGGGAATGGCGCGGATCGGAAGGGTGATCTCGGCCTTGAGATCGACCACCTCGACCACCGAATAGCCGTCGAAGAGAACCTTGACCGACGCGGTCTTGGGGCCGGTGTTCGGCGCGCCCTCAAGCACCGCCGCGAGCTCGACGCTTTCACCGGGCGGGATCATCGTGCCCCCGAGGTCGGTGAGGGTCGTGCACTTGCAGGAGGGCTCCGCGGCGAGAATCATCAGCGGTTCGGTCCCGCGATTGAAGATCTTCACCGATCCCTCGGCATCCTGGTTCGGCGGAATGAATCCGAAGTCGAGGACGCTGGGAACGATCTCGACCGGCGGTGAATCGGTGAGTGCCGTCTGCGCGATGCTGGGATCCGCGGTACCACGGGCTTCGGGGAGCACGACCGCGTCGGGGCTCAGGGGTTTCGCCCGCGTCGCCGTCCCGCCAGCGGTTTCCGCGGGCGGATTCGCCGATTGGTCGTCACCGCAGCCGCCCGAGGTCGCAAGGACCGCCAGAAGCACGGCGGAAAGACCCTGTCGGGTCCATCGGTGGCGGTGGGCACGAGATGAAGGACCAGTGATGGGACGCATGGATCACTCCTGAAGGTCGAGGAAGGACGGAATGGTAGCACCCAACCCCCTTTCGGCGGTCTTCCGTGCCGCCACTGCTCGCCCCCGACTCATCGACGTCTGGGGGTCCGGTGGTAAGAGCACGGCCGGAAAAAGCGTCAATTTCGGTGTTCGGTTCTTGCATTTCGTCCGTGGGATGCCATATTTGGGGCACGGTGATCAATCACCGAGAGCTCCTTCGGGACTCCGAGGAACGAGCCTGGCTCGACTCCTTGTTCAAACAGCCCTTTTCCCTCCCTCCGCCCCCGGCTTCGGCCGGGGGTACTTTTTTACGTCGATTCTGGGTACGTCGATTCCGGCGCCTCATCTTGGACCGGAGTCGCGTTTCAAGCACGCAGAGGGACCAAGGATCGGCCTGCCCCGAGCGGACCCCACCATCAGCGACCAACCCTCTTGGAACCGCCTTGATTGGTGTTTCCGGTGTCACGAACCACGAATCCGGGTGCTACCAGCCCCCGTGCGCGATCGGGTGCCTGCGGCCGTGCCCGACCACCGACTTCTCGATTTGGCGTTGAGTTCAAGGGCGTCGACTTGGAGAATGGAGTCGGAG
>JAACEA010000240.1 GCA_009936695.1 Planctomycetia bacterium | reverse complement strand
GACGACTTGAAGGATGCGGATCAGGCCGGTCTCCTCGAGCGGCCCCTTCAACGATTCCACGAGGTGATAGATCAACCGCGAGCCTCCAGGGATTCCAGAATCGAGACGACCACCTTCTCCAAACCAACCGAACGGGATCCCTTGAACAGGATCGCATCTCCGAACGAGATCTGCCCGGCGAGCAGGGCCGTCGCCGCATCACCGTCCGCGACCTCGTGCAGCACACCCTCGAACCCGGCGTCGCGGGCCCCCCGGCCGATCGCGACCGCGTCCTCGCCACCCACCACCACGATCTCGTCCAACGTCCTCGCCGCCACCGCCCCGACCGCTTCATGGAGCGCCGTCGACCGGGTCCCGAGCTCCCGCATGCCGCCCAGCACCGCGATTCGGCGGTTCGCCGCGCTCGAGATCTCCGCGAAGGTCTCGAGCGACGCACGCATCGACTCGGGATTCGCGTTGTAGGTGTCATCGACGATCTCGACGCCACCCACCACGTGACGGACGAACCGCATCGGTGGTGGCTCGAGTTCCGCAAGCCTTCGAGCGATGTCGGCATCGGCGACGCCGAGCGAGCGAGCGAGTTCGACCACCGCGATCGCGTTGATCGCGTTGTGCCGACCGTCGAGTCCCAGTTCACACCTGAAGTCACCGAGGTCGATCGTCTGCCCGCCACCCGGTCGAACCGAACGGTGCACGAGACTTCGATCGACGGCGGCGGATTCACCGTACGTCACGATCGACGCGCCGGCCGCGCGTCGACCGGAGATCTCCGGCGCCATCACCTCGGCATCGGCATTGACGATCGCGGTGCCCGCGTTTCCGGCGACCGCGTCGATCAGGGCCGACTTCTCGGCGGCGATCGCGGCCTCCGAACCGAACCCGCCGAGGTGCGCCCGCCCCACGCCGGTGAGGACGCAGATGGTCGGATCGGCGATTTCGGCGAGATGCGCGATCTCGCCGGGGGCGTTGGTCCCGATCTCCAGCAGCACCCAGCGATCGGCTTCGTCGGCCTCGAGGATGGTGAGCGGGACGCCGAGGTCGTTGTTGAAACTGCGGATGCTCGCGGTCCCCGGCCCGAGTTCGGCGAGGACGCGCTCCGCCATGGAACGGATCGTGGTCTTGCCGGAGGAACCGGTGATCCCGATCACGACGCCGTCGAGGCGACGCCGGTGATCTCGCGCGAGCGCCGCGAGGGCCGGGCGAATCTCGGCGACCGCGATCCCCGGCAGACCTTCGGGCATCCTGCCACCCTGGTCGAGGTATCCGGATTCGACGAGCGCCGCCGTCGCCCCGGCGGTCCGGGCCGCCTCCAGATGATCGTGGCCGTCATGGCGATCGCCGGGAATCGCGATGAAGAGCCGACCGGTCAGCGTCGTTCGGGTGTCCGTCCCGATCCCGTGCACTTCCGGATCTTGCAGCCCGTCGTGGCCATCGCGGGCCGGATCACCGACCGGACGACCGCCGACGATGTCGGCGATTTCGAGGAGGCGCCTTCGAATCAATGCATCGCCTCCCCGCGTCTTCGGGCGAGGGCGGCGGCCGCCACCTCCACGTCGTCGAAGTGACGCCGTTCCGTACCGACGATCTGGTAGTCCTCGTGTCCCTTGCCCGCGATCACGATCACGTCACCGGCCTCCGCGGTGGCGATCGCATGCTCGATGGCCAGCGCCCGGTCGACCTCCGCATGGATCCGGTCCAGCCGGTCCGAATCGCACGCCGCGACGATCTCCGCCACGATCGCCTCGGGCGGTTCGGTTCGAGGATTGTCGCTCGTCACCACGACTCGGTCGGCCCCGTCGAGCGCGGCATGCATCATGCGGGGGCGTTTGGTTCGATCCCGGTCGCCCCCGGCGCCGAAGACGACGACGAGCGCGGCGTCGGACGGGACTTCGGGCCGGATGCCGGCGAGGACGTTCACGATGGCGTCGTCGGTATGGGCGTAGTCGACGAAGACGCGAACCTCGTCCGCTGACCCGTGAACCGGCTGGAGGCGGCCCCGCGGGGCCTCGGCCGTCTCCAACGCCGCCAGGATCGCCGACCAGTCCGCCCCGAAGGCGACCGCCATCCCCGCCGCCGCCGCGACGTTGAAGGCGTTGTGATCACCCACGAGCGGGATCCGGACGCGATGCGCGTCCGCGTCGAAGCGGAGCTCGAGCGTCATCCCTGAAAAGTCGCGATCGATGATCCGGTGTTCGAGACATCGAACGCCATGGGGCACGTCCGCCGCGGCGCCGGCGGGGACCACGCCGATGACGCGGGCCGGCCCGGCGTCGAGCATCGTCCCGGACGCCGGATCGGCGAGATTGATGATCGCGGTCGCATCCGAACGCAGCCCCGCGAAGAGCCGGGCCTTCGCGGCCGCGTAGGACGCCATGTCGCCGTGGTAGTCGAGATGGTCGCCCGAGAGGTTGGTGAAGACCGCGACGTCGAAGTCGATGTCCGCGACCCGGCCCTGGTCGAGCGCGTGGCTGGAGGCCTCCATCACGACCCGCTCGCACCCGGCCTCCGCGAAATCCCCGAGCAGGCCTGCGAGCGTGATTCGGCCCGGCGTGGTGAGCGTCGCCGGGGTCGACCCGACCCCGTCGTGGGTCTCGATGGTCCCGACGAGGCCGCAACGCCCGAGCGTGGCGGCCAGCAGTTGACGGGCGAGCGTCGCGACCGTGGTCTTGCCGTTGGTCCCGGTGATGCCGGCGAATCCCATCCGCCGTTCCGGGTGACCGTGGAATCGGAAGGCGAGGTCACCGCCGATCTTCGCGGGATCCGGCGTCGCGATCCCCACCACCGGGGCCGGAACGCCCGTCGCCACGGCCGGGACCGCGAGAATCGCCCCGGCCCCGCGTTCGATCGCATCGGCGACGTGGTCGCCACCGTCGTGCATCGTTCCCGGACGCGCCACGAACATCGCGCCGTCCCCGACGAGACGGCTGTCCTCGGTGATCCCGGTGATTCGACCGCCGACGGCGTCCCCCGCGACGACCTGGATCGTCCCGGCGAGCGCCGCATCCTCGAGCAGGTCTCCAAGGCTCGTCTGGCGTGGCATGGGTTTCCCTGTTGGTGTCGATGTAGCATCGACCACTCGTGGCCGCCGACTGAAATCCCCGAGCCGGTCGGTGGTCAGTCGACTCGCCGTCGCACGAACATCGCATCGCCGTAGCTGAAGAAGCGGTACCGCGCCGCGATCGCCGCCGCGTAGATCGCGCGGGTGCGCTCGAGCCCGGCCATCGCCGCGACCAGGGCGAGCAGGGTGGAGCGAGGCAGGTGGAAGTTCGTCAGCATCGCGTCGACGCGTCGGAATTCGTGGCCCGGCTGGATGAGCAGGTCCGTCCGCCAGTCGTGCCGGCCGTCCACCGCCTCCGGAAGCCGGTCGATCGGGGCCATCGACTCCAGGGTCCGCACCGCAGTGGTCCCGACCGCGACCATCCGTCCACATCCGGCGATTCGATCCGCCTCGGCCCGCCCGATCGCGGCCGCCGCTGCCGGTGTGACCAGGCACCGTTCCTCGTGCATGGGGTGGCGGTCGAGCTCCTCCACCTCCACCGGCTTGAACGTCCCCGCACCGACTTCGAGCGAGATCCGGATCTCCTCGACCCCTCGATCCGCCAGCCGCCGTCGGAGTCCATCGGTCAGATGCAGTCCCGCCGTGGGGGCGGCCACCGAGGCGGTGGGATCCGAGGCCGCGGCGAACGTCGTCTGGTACCAGTCCGAATCGTGCGG
>JAACEA010000239.1 GCA_009936695.1 Planctomycetia bacterium | reverse complement strand
GCGTGCGGACACGACGGTCACACCACCATCCTGCTCGGCGCCGCCCGCGCCCTCGCCGTCGAATCGGCGGCGGGACGACTCGAACGCCCCGTGGTCATGGTGTTCCAGCCCGCGGAGGAGGGCGGCGGCGGTGGACGACGCATGGTCGAGGACGGTTGCCTCGAAGGCCGCGTCGCGCCGTTCAAGGTGGATCGCATGTTCGGACTGCACGGCTGGCCGATGCTCGATGCCGGCATGGTCGGCGTCAAGGACGGCCCGCTGCTCGCGGCCTCCGATCGTTTCGAGATCGACGTGCACGGCGAAGGCTGTCATGCGGCGCAGCCGCACTTCGGTCACGACCCGGTGGTGGCCACCGCCGCGATCGTCACGGCCCTCCAGTCGATCGTCGGACGCAACGTGGATCCGCTCGACGCCGCGGTGGTCAGCGTCACCGTGATCGACGCCGGGTCCGCGTTCAACGTCATCCCGATGTCCGCCCGCCTCGGTGGCACCGCCCGCAGCCTCCGCGCCGAGATCCAGGATCTCGTCGAACGACGCATCGAGGAGGTGGCGAACGCGGTCGCCACCGCACACGGCTGCCGTGCGGAGATCCGCTATCACCGCGGCTATCCCGTGACCGTGAACGACGCGGACGCCACGGACCGCGTGCGAACGATCGTCGGCGACGAACTGGGCGCCGACCGACTCGTCGAAGTCGACCGGCCGACGATGGGCGGGGAGGACTTCGCGTACTACGGGCAGGTCGTGCCCGCGAGCTTCTTCCTGCTCGGCCAACGCCCGTCCCCCACCGATCCGATGCCTGATCTCCATTCGCCCCGGTACGACTTCAACGATGCGACCATCGAGACCGGCGTGCGGCTCTTCAGACGCATCGCCCTCGCGAACTGAGTCGGTTCCGCTCCCCCGATTCCGTCCCGCCCTGCTCCAATCCGGGGTTCAAGAGACTGAAATCAATGTTCTTTGGAACTTCAGCCCGCCTTCGCGGGTCGGAAGACTAGGCTGAAGCATCGCCGCCGAGGTCCCGACCGGACCGCGGTGTCCTCGAAACCCGCCAGAGATCCAGAAGACATGAATTCCTCCCACCGGCTCGCCTCCACCGGCCTCCTGGCGCTCACCGCGTCGATCGGTCTCGGATTTCTCACCGTCGACGCCCGATCGTCCGACGATCGACGGCCGACGCCCCGAACCGCCGAGGTGCGACCACCGCAGACGCCGATGCCGGCCGACGTGATTCCCAGCCCCCTCCGTCCCGTCGCGGGCTCGGGCTCGGCGACCGCCCTCGACCTTGCGATCGATCCGACGCTGCTCGACCAGGCCCGGATCGCCGCCGAACTCCGAGGTGAAGTGCGAATCGGGAACTTCCCGCTGCCTCTCGGCGGCTCGATCGCCCTGCGGCTCGATGTGATCGATCCGTTCACCGACGATGCGCAGGTACTCGTGACCGACGCCCGGGGTCGCGACACGAACCTCGCGGTGCCCACCGTGCTCGCCCTCGGCGGTGAAGTCGAAGGCGACCCGGACGGCGACGCGTTCCTCTGCTTCAGCGCCGCCGGCGTCGAAGGCTGGATTCGCGCCGACGGCATCGCGTGGGGCGTCTCGGACGGACTCGGCAGCGGGCCCGTCAAGGTCCACCGACTCGATGCTCTTCCGCCGATCGCACCCGAACTGCTTGAGAACTTCTGCGGCACCGACCTGCTCGAGCATCCCGTCGGCCCCGGCATCGATCCCGGGCCCACCGTTCCCGACGCCGCGAGCGGCGGCATCGCGGGGTCGACGTCCGGCGAGCCCTGCAAGCGGGTCCGCCTCGCGATCGAGACGGACCAGGAACTGCTCGGAATCTTCGGCGGCGACCGCGTCGCCGCGACCGCCTACATCGCGACCCTGACCGCCGCGGCGAACCACATCTACAACCGGGACTTCGGCGTTCGACTGGGACTCGGTTACATCCGACTCTGGTCGGAGGAGGACCCCTGGAGCGCCGGCGGCACGGGTGAGGAACTCACGGCCTTCCGTGAATACTGGAACCAGAACATGGGATCGGTCCAGCGCGACCTCGCCCACTTCCTCAGTGGCCGAGGCCTCGGCGGCGGCGTCGCCTGGCTTCCGGGTCTCTGCGGAAGCTACGCCTACGGACTGAGCGCGAACCTCAACGGGAGCTTCCCCTACCCCGTGGAGAACAACTCGGGACAGAACTGGGATCTGATGGTGTACACCCACGAACTGGGCCACAACGTCGGCTGTCCCCACACCCACAGCATCGGGGTCGACAACTGTGCCGGCGGTGACTGCTCGGTCGTTCCCAACGCCACGATCATGAGCTACTGCCACACCTGCCCCGGCGGTCTCGCGAACGTCCGAATGGAGTTCTGCCCGGAGAACATCGAGAACGTCGCCCAGACCTTCAACTCGCTGACCTGCGACTACGAGGTGACGCCCGAGACGATCGCCCTGAACGACTTCATGCTGGTCGAGGAATCGGTTCCGACCGTCATCAACGTCCTCGGCAACGACTCCGGCCTCGCCTGTGGGGCCGGCAACATCACGAACACCGACACCGTCTCCACGAACGGCGGCACCATCGAGGTGATTCCGGACTGGGGCCCGAACGGCAGCGCTGCGCTCCTCTACACCTCCCCCGCGGGGTACACCGGATACGACTTCTTCGACTACACGATGCGGGCGGACGCCGTCTTCGACACCGCGTCGGTCACCGTGCAGATCGAGGGCCTCCTGCCGCCGGAGAATCCCACCGGAACCATTCCGGGCGTGCTCGGTCGGTACTACGCTCTCGACAATCCGAGCGTGCTCCCGGACTTCGAGACGCTCGAGCCCTTCGGCGAGCAGGTCTGGGAGAACATCGACGCCCCCTCGACCAATGGTGAATTCGCGGACACCGGCCGAGCCGACAACTTCGGCGTCCGCTGGACCGGCTGGATCGACGTGCCGGCGCCGGGGCTCTGGACCTTCGGAACCGAGAGCGACGATGGAAGTCGGCTCTGGATCGCGAACCAGCCCCTGGTCGACAACGACGGCCTCCACGGCATGCAGGAGCGCACCGGTTCGATCGGCCTGCAGGCCGGTCGGCACGCGATCATGGTCGACTTCTTCGAACGCGGCGGCGGCGCCGGCTGCATCGTTCGGGCCAGCGGGCCCGGCATGCCGTACGACGTGATCCCCGCCTCCATGTGGTCCCACGGTGAGGGTGACGCGCCCTCGGCCGACCTGAACGACGACGGTCTCGTCGGCGGGGCCGACCTCGGCCTGCTGCTCGCTGGCTGGGGCGAACCCGGTCCGACCGACTTGAACGGCGATGGCACCACGAACGGGGCCGATCTGGGAATCCTCCTCGCCGCCTGGGGTGAGATTCCCTGATCGAGCCGGTCGACGGCTGAAACCTGGACCATTCCCCGGATTCCGGCCTTCTCGGCCGGAATCCGTCGTTTTGCGGCTTGGCACCCGTCCGGCGTTTCGCTACAGTGCTCGGCTCAACTCAGACCGCAGGAACTACAGGGTTTCGACGTCCCGCTTGACCGGGCGTCGTCTCCGGAGCCTCCGAAGAGGCCACCCGGAACCCGGTGGGAGGTAGGAATCATGGCCAAGCAGGTCACCAAGGTATTCAAGATCATGGCTCCCGGCGGCAAAGCGACGCCGGCGCCGCCGATCGGTCCCGCCCTCGGCGCCAACGGCGTCAACCCGGGACAGTTCATCACCGCATTCAACGATCGGACGAAGGATCTCAACGGCAAGATCGTCGGCTGCGTGATCACGGTCTTCGATGACCGTTCGTTCGAGTTCGAGCTCAAGGCCTCGCCGGCCGCGATCCTCATCAAGGACGCGCTCAAGCTCGAAAGCGGTTCGGGCGAGCCCCACATCAAGAAGGTCGGCAAGCTCACTCAGGACCAGCTCCGGGCGATCGCCGAAGAGAAGATGCCCGACATGAACTCGGGCAGCATCGAGACCGCGATGAAGGTCATCGCCGGTACGGCGCGTTCGATGGGCGTCGACGTGGAGGAGAACTGACATGCCGAAGTTCACCAAGCGACAGAAGGCCAATCTCGAGATGCTCCCCGAGAATCCCGTCCCGGCCGAAGAGGCCGTGAAGGTTCTCAAGGGCTTCAAGGCGACCAAGTTCGATCAGTCCGTGAACGTGGTGGCGAGTCTCGGCATCGATCCGAAGCAGGCCGACCAGGCCCTGCGAGGCTCGATCGCGATGCCCAAGGGCATCGGTCGATCCGCCCGGGTGATCGCCTTCTGCAACAGTGACAAGGTCGAGGCCGCGGTCGCGGCCGGTGCCGCGGAGGCCGGTGGCGAGGAACTCGTGACCAAGGTCATGGGCGGCTGGACCGAGTTCGACGTGGCGATCGCCAGTCCCGACATGATGCGGTTCGTCGGACGACTCGGCAAGGTCCTCGGCCCCAAGGGACTCATGCCGAGCCCCAAGGCCGGCACCGTGACCCCCGACGTCGCCACCGCGGTGGCGGAGTTCGCGGCGGGCAAGCAGGAGTATCGCAACGACGATGGTGGCAACATCCACCTGGTCATCGGGAAGATGAGCTTCTCCGAAGCGGATCTGTTCGAGAACCTCAACCACTTCCTCGAGACCGTCGAGAAGATCAAGCCGGCGTCCACCAAGGGCGTGTACCTCAAGAAGGTCGTGGTGTCCGGCACCATGACGCCCGGCGTCGAGATCGCCGTCTGACCCCCGCTGGAGACGAACCATGAGCAAGACCGTCAAGGAAATGATCATCGAGGACTACCGGCGCCGGTTCGAAGGCGTCGACGGTGGTGTCATCCTCCAGATTCGCGGCATGGAGGCGTTGGAGAACAACGTCCTTCGCAACGAGCTCCGGAAGAAGGACATCAACATCACGGTCCTGAAGAACACCCTCGCCAAGAAGGCGTTCGCAGAAACCGATCTGGAAGCCCTCTTCCCCGCCCTGAACGGCCCCGCCGCGATCGCCTACGGAGCCGAGAGCCCCGTCGAGGTCGCCCGCGAGATCGTCGCGTGGGCCAAGAAGGTGAAGGAACTCGAACTCTGCGCCGCATCGATCGACGGTGTGTACTTCGACGGCGAAGCGGGCGTGAAGGCCCTCGCCAAGTATCCGACCCGTGAAGAGGCCCAGGGCACCGTGGTGACCCTGCTCCTCTCCCCCTACCGCAACGTGGTCGGTGCCGCGACGAGCCCCGGCTCGAAACTGATGGGCGTCGTCAAGTCGCTCGAGGAGAAGCTCGAAAACGGGGAGACCGTCGCGAAGGTCGGCTGACCCCGCGAACCTCATCCCCTTCTGATTCATCAAGTACCTTTCCCGCCGCCCCGACTGGCCCCAGGGTTAAAGCTCGAACGGTCGAGCCCTCTCGGGGGGCAACCCAAGTGGAACGGAGTTTCCAATGTCCGAAGAAGCAACTGAAGCAAAGACCTTTGACGCGAAGATCACCAAGATGGGCGACGAGATCGCCGGCCTGACCCTGAAGGAAGCCGTCGACCTCGCCGACTACATGAAGGACGCCTACGGCATCGAGCCCGCCGCTGGTGGCGCCGTCATGATGGCCGGTGGTGGTGGTGGCGACGAAGGCGGCGGCGAAGCCGAGCAGACCGAATTCGACGTCGTCCTCGAAGCAGCCGGCGACAAGAAGATCCAGGTGATCAAGGCCGTCCGCGAAGCGACCGGTCTGGGTCTCAAGGAAGCCAAGGAGATCGTCGACAGCGCTCCCAAGGCCGTCAAGGAGAAGGTCTCGAAGGACGAGGCCGAGGCGCTCAAGACCGCCCTCGAAGAGGCCGGCGCGACCGTCGCGGTCAAGTGATCCTCGCGGCCTCGGCCGCACATCGACCTCCGCAAGCACCACGACCCCGCCATTCGGCGGGGTCGTTTTTTCTGCGCTCCGCTCGAACCCCGGGGAACCATGACCGAGCGAGGGGTATCCTCGGGACCATGATCCCATCGACTCCGCACGTGATGGCCATCCTCCTCCTCGCGGTGTTCCGCCCCACCGTCGCCGCACCGCGCCCCACCGACGAGGACCGCCCGCTCAACCTGGTCTGGATCACCGCGGAGGACATGAGTCCCTGGCTCGGGTGCTACGGCGACGACACCGTCCCGACCCCCAGCATCGATCGACTCGCGACGGAGGGCGTGCGGTACACGAACGCCTTCGCGACGACCCCGGTCTGCGCCCCGAGCCGATCGACCCTGATCACCGGATGCTGGGCGACCGAGATCGGCTCGATGCACATGCGGACCGGCAAACCGAGCGGCGCGGCCCTCGCGAGGGATCCGGCGGCGTACGAGGGAATCCCGAACTACGAAGCGGTGCCACCCCCCGCGGTCCGGTGCTTCCCGGAACTGCTTCGGGCCCGCGGGTGGTACTGCACGAACCGCTCGAAGACCGACTACCAGTTCGTGGCCCCCGCGACGACCTGGGATCGATCCGGCGGACGCGCCCACTGGCGCGGACGGCCCGACCCGGACCAGCCGTTCTTCGCGGTGTTCAATCTGGGCGTCACCCACGAGAGCGGGACGTTCCCCGCCCGCAAGCCGACTGCGAAGACCTGCGACCCCGCCACGGTCACCGTCCCGCCCTATCTTCCGGACACCGCGACGGCGCGGGCCGACATCGCGCGGACCTACGACAACGTCGCCGCGTTGGATCGCCAGGTGGGCGGTCTGCTGTCGGAGCTCGAGCAGGCCGGCCTCCTCGAACACACGGTGGTCATGTTCTTCAGCGATCACGGCGTCGGGCTGCCCCGCGGGAAGCGATGCGTCTACGACTCCGGCACCCGGGTGCCGCTGATCGTTCGCTGGCCGCAGGCGCTCGATCGCCGGGGCGTCGACGACCGCGTGGTCTCGTTCGTCGACTTCGCCCCGACCGCCCTCTCGATCTGCGGCGTCGCCCCCCCCGCCTGGATGTCCGGTGCCGCCTTCGCCGGGACGCACGCCGAGCCCGGCCCCGGTCTCGCCTTCATCCACGCCGATCGAATGGACTCGGTTCGAGATCGAACGCGTGCGGTCACCGACGGACGACATCGATACGTCCGGAACCTCGTGCCCGGGCGACCCCGGCTCTACAACGTCGCCTACGCGGAGAACATCTCGATGATGCGCGACGTTCATGCGCTTCGCGCGTCAGGCCACGCGACCGCGGACCAGTGGCAACTCGTCGATCCCACCAAACCCGACGAGGAGTTCTACGATCTCGTCGCCGATCCCCACGAGGTGGAGAATCTCATCGACGATCCGGCGCAGCGGGCGCGGATCGACGCGATGCGGATCGAACTCGACGCATGGATGGATCGGACCCGCGATCTCGGCCTGATCGAGGACGAGGGCGCGATGGTCCGGGACCGGCTCTGGAACGGCGCGTCCCGGAAGCCGCGAACCGCGGCGGCGATCCCGAGCGTCGAGACCGGTTCCGACGGCCGGGCCGTGACGGTCACCTGCCCGACTCCCGGCGCGACGCTCGGTCATCGCCGCGAAGGCGAAACCGCCTGGACACCGGTGACCGGGCCGATTCCGATCGACGACGCGGGCGAGATCATCGAGCTGCTCGCGCACCGGATCGGCTTCGAATCACGTCGGATCCGCTGGTCGTTCCCACCCGACGCCGACACCACCCGGCACGCCGACGCCCCTTGATCCGACCATGAAAAAACCGGCGGCCCCCGAAGGGACCGCCGGTCGGAAGTTTGAAGCGGATCGAACTCGATCAGCCGAGCAGCGCGAGCACGGCCTGCGGGCTCGAGTTGGCCAGGGACAGCGACTGGATGGCAGCCTGCTGGAGGATCTGGCCTCGGGTCAGCTCCGCGGTCTCCGCCGCGAAGTCGGTGTCACGGATCTGGCTTTCAGCCGCCGCGGTGTTCTCGAGGGCGATGCCCAGCGAGCTGATGGTCGAACCGACGGTGTTCTTCTGGAACGCACCGAGCCGGCCACGGAGGCTGGAGACCTGCTTGATGGCGTCGTCGATCACCGACTGGGCCTTCGAGAGGTCGCCGTTCTGGACGTTGGCGGTCGCACCCGACTTGAGGTCGGAGAGGAAGCCGGTGGAACCGGAACCGAGGTTGCCCGTGGTCACGGTGCCGATACCGAGCGAGACCTTGCTGGCGAGATCGACGCTGGGGGCGAGGTTGAAGTTCGCACCACCACCGGTGATCTCGAAGCTGTAGGTGCCGAGCGCGTTGCCACCGTTGTTGGCGTCGAGAGTGATCTCGACGTCGAAGCCGGCGCTGGAGACGCGGGCGGTCAGGCCGTCCGTAGTGGCCTGGCTGCCGTTGATCAGGACGACCGCATCGCTGCCGTAGTCCTTGTAGTCGGCGTTCGCACTGAAGGTGCCCGCGGCACCGATGAAGGTGGCCGTGTTGCTGGCGTCGGTGGTACCGTCGTTGAGCTCCTTGACCCGGACGAACGACTCGCCACCGAAGTCCTGGGAGTTGATGACCACGTCGAAGGTGTTGCCACTCATGCTGGCGCTGACACCGAGCTGGTCGGCGAACGAGTTGATCGCGTTGGCGACCTCGGTCATCGCGGTGCCGTCGGCGAAGGTGAACTGCTGGCTTCCCTTCGAACCGGTCACCTCGATGGTGTAGCTTCCGACGTCGTCGCCGTTGCCGTCGACACCGGCGTCGAAGTTGACGGTGCCGGAACCGGTGATCGCGGCGGCACCGGTGGTGGCGACGGTGTCGACCGTGACGTCGACCGACATGGCGCTGCCGTCATCCGCGAGCTTCGCGGAGTTGATCGTGACGTCGGCGAGCTCGACCGCGTCCGCGGCGGCGGTGTCCTGGTAGTCGAAGTTGCCGTTGAGCAGCTTCTCGCCCTGGAACGACGTCGCGTTGGCGATCCGGTCGATGGTCTGCAGGATCGAATCGATCTGCAGCTGGTTCGCGGCCTTCTCCTCGGAGGAGACGCCGGCTTCATTCGCGGTCGAGGAGACGAGCGACTGCAGTTCGACCAGCAGGTTCGAGACCTCCTGGAGGCCGCCTTCGGCGACGTTCACGACCTGCTCGGCCCGCTCGGCGTTGTTGATCGCCGAGTTGATGGCGGCCTTCTCGCTGCGAAGGTTCTCGCTGGCGATCAGGCCCGCCGGATCGTCCGCACCGCGGTTGATCCGAAGACCGGTCGAGAGCCGCTGAAGGCTCTTGTTGAGGCCCATGTTCTGCGAACCGAGGGTTCGCTGGGCGACCATGCTGGAAATGTTCTGATTGATGCGACTCATGGGATGAGATCCTCCGTGAACAGGTTCGAGCGAGTGTCCCGTTGCTCGAACCACCCGAGATTCGACCGGCCCAAAGCGTCCTTGGCCGATCCAGTGACGCCCCCCGCAACACGCGAGGGGACCGGTCATCGGGGCGGATCCTCCGCAGCCGACTGAATTGAATGCCCGGCGGCCTCCGGCCTCCGTTTCAGTCGATCGGGTCCGATGTCCGGCCCGACCGCGAAGTTCTCATCGAACCGACTGAAGCGGGAATTCACCTCGACTCTGAAAATCAGCGTCATATTTGCCGCACACCGCGCAATCAACGTTCGTTTGAGCCTTCATGGCATCACCAACGGGGTCTCGATGGTCATGACTCGATGCACCGGACGACGAACGCGCAGAAAACGACCCCCTCCGGGGAGGGGGTCGTCGAGTGAAGATCGATCGTTGCCGGTCTTCGAGGACTACTGGAGCAGTGCGAGGACGTTCTGAGCCGAAGCGTTCGCCGTCGCGAGCACCGAGGTACCGGCCTGGGTGAGGATCTGGGCCCGGGTCAGCTTCGCGGTCTCGTCCGCGAAGTCCGTGTCGCGGATCTTCGATTCCGCGGCGGTGATGTTCTCGAGACCGATCTGGAGACTCCGGACGTTGGTCTGGAGGGTGTTGCGTTCGAACGCACCGAGCCGGCCGCGAAGGACCGAGACCTCGGTGATGGCGTTCTCGAGAATGTCGCTGGCATCGCTGAAGTTGCCCGAGAGCAGGGAGTTGTCCTTCCCACCCACGAGACTGTCGAGGAAGAAGCGACTGCCGTCGACCGTGGTCCCGCCGATCCGGGTCGCCGCGATCGACTGGACCCCGACCCCGATGTTCTGGGTCGCCGAGATGGTCGGTCCGAGCTGGAACTGGGCACCGCCGCCGGTGATCGAGAAGACGCTCGCCGTGCCGGACACCGTGGTCGCGAAGTTCTGGGACAGATCGAGCTGGACGCTCAGCGCCGGCGAGTTGAGCGAGACCTCGAGGCCGTCGCCGACCGCCACCGCACCGTTCACCACCGCGGTCACGTCCACGCCCTCGTCACGCTGGGTGGCGGTGCCGCCCTGGGCGTCGAGGGTGTCGAAGTCCGAACCGCCCGGTCCGACCTTGGTCACCGAGACGAATTCGTCGGACCCGTAGCCGGTCGAGCTGAAGACCAGACCGCTGCTCTGGTCGGATGCCGAAACGAGATCCGCGGTGACCCCCGTGGTGTCCGAGAGCGTGTTCACCGCCGCGACGATCGCCGACATGGTGGTGCCGGAGGCGAAGGTCACCGACTGCACGCCGAGCGAACCCGCGATCTCGACCGTCACGCTGTCGTCGAGTTCCCCGGCCGTCGCCCCCGCATTCCCGGACAGGAAGAGCGAGGCGGTCTCGGCCGCGTTGACCACCTCGACGCTGACGTCGAGGTCGCCGCTGGAGCCGAACTGGGCACCGTCGATCTGGATCCCCTCGATGTTCGAGGAATCCACACCGCTGGTGGTGTAGTCGAGATTGCCGTTCAGCAGCTGCAGCCCCGCGAAACTCGCGGTGTTGGAGATCCTGGTGATCGACGCGATGGCCGAGTCGATCTCGAGCTGGTTGGCCTCGACCTCCTCGTCGCTGACGCCGCCGGTGTTGGCGGCCTCGACGACGAGACTCTTGATCGAGTTGAGCAGGTCGGCGACCTCCGCGAGGTAACCCTCGGTGGTCGCGATGACCGAACTCGCCCGCTCGGAGTTGTCGATCGCCTGGTCGATGCCGCGCATCTCCGAGCGAAGACGTTCCGAGACGATCAGGCCGGCCGGATCGTCGGCACCCCGGTTGATCCGGAGTCCCGTCGAGAGCCGCTGCAGTCTGACCGAGAGATTCTCGTTCGTTCGCCCGAGGTTGTTTCGGGCGATCATCGAAGAGACGTTGGTATTGATCCGAGCCATGGAGATCCTCCGTGATTTCGGCTTGAATCCATCCGGAAACGGTGCGGAATCGATCCTCGTCCGCCGTCGAACCGGTCGAGCTTCAGGCGGTCACCCGCCGGATGTCGGTCCCCGCGACGAGTCGCGCTGCCGACGGCGGGACCGTCCCGCCCTTATTCACTCGCGGGAACGCCCCGGAGTGGAATGCGTTCAACCCGCCGCTGATCGCTGCGGCCTGTTCGTTCTCCGTCCGAATCGC
>JAACEA010000019.1 GCA_009936695.1 Planctomycetia bacterium | reverse complement strand
TCGACTTCGAAGCCGCAGTTGGCGGGCTTGAACGGTGCCGTCGCGACGCCCGCCTGTTCCACGATCCCCGACCAGGCGCCGTCCGAGCCGAGCTTCGCCCAACTCGCTCCACCCAGCGCCAGGATCGCGGCATCATGGACCGCCTCGACCGGGCCGTCCGGCGCTTCGAATGCCAATGCGTCGCCCTGCCATCCGTTCCACCGGTGGCGGAGCCGCGGCTGCACGCCGAGCTCGGACAGACGCCGCAACCAGGCACGCAGCAACGGAGATGCCTTGAGCGATTTCGGGAAGACGCGCCCGGAGCTGCCCACGAACGTCTCCTGACCGAGGCCCTCGCACCATGCGCGCAGCGCTTCGGGCGGAAAGGCCTCGACCATCGAACCGAGCGGCATTCCGCGATACCGCGACAGGAAGGCCTCCAGCCCTTCGGAGTGCGTGAGGTTCAGGCCGCCGACGCCGGCCATCAGGAGCTTGCGACCGAAGCTCGGCATCCGGTCGTAGACGGTGACGAGGCACCCCGCCTCGGCCAGCGTCTCAGCCGCCATCAGCCCCGCAGGGCCGCCACCGATCACCGCGCATGAGTTGGGGAGGCTCAAATGGACATTCCAGGTCTTGTATTGGAAACCGGCTCGGCCGAATCGACTGGATCTTACCTCGGGCGTCGGGCCGCCTCACCGACCCGCGCCCACGGCGGCCATCCCGACAGGCGGCATCGCGCGAAGCCGGCGAATCGGCCAGGACCCTTTTGCGAGCGGCCCACCGCGCACAACAGACCCCGGAGTCCCGGTGACGCTGGGGTGATGCGAACAGCGGAAAATCAAAGCGTCTCTGGACACTTGTGTCGTGGCCAAGACATCGAGAGGAGTCGCCTCGCGTTTCCAGCAGCTTCAGAGACGTCGGGGCATGCGTGTCGAAGTCGGTGCCGCCAGATCTTGAGGTTCGTTCTGATACGGTTCCCGTTGAGACCGTCGGCGCCGGCGGCTGGCTGCGCGCCGCCGCGAATGTGGTTAGCGTCTGGTTACACAGGCGCGACCTGAAACGCGAGGCGATATCCTCGGCTCGGATCGTACGAGCACCGGCGCCCTCACCGCGCACTGGAGAACCAACCGTGATCACCATCCTCGCATGCGTTCTCCAGCCAAGCCGCACCGTGCGCCGGGCCCTGCTCTTCACCCTTCTGTTCGTCGATGCGGGCGGAATCGGCTCGATGGTCGCAGCGCAGAACCCGGCCGGGCGCGGCGCGGAGGTCCAGAGACATCAACCGGTCAGCACGTTCGTGCGGCGGATTCACCAGGACCGGCGCGGACATTACTGGTTCGGCACGAACGGCGATGGCATTCTGCGCTGGGACGGGTCGAAGCTCGAGAGCTTCTCGATCAAGGAGGGCTTCGGCGGCGTCGCGGTACGCGGGATCGTCGAGGACGAGAAGGGGCACGTCTGGTTCGGCACCGAACGTGGACTCACGCGATTCGACGGCTGCTCGTTCGTGAACTTCAGGAGGGCCGACGGCCTGGTGGGCGACGACGTCTGGGCTCTCTTGATCGATCGCAAGGGAGTCATCTGGACCGGAACGGCCGAGGGCGTAAGCCGATTCGACGGGAAGGCGTTCACCACGTTCCATCTTCCCGAGTCGCCGCCCGACCCGACACGCGGCGTGACGGGCCCACGAATGGTGCACTGCATCATGGAGGACCGTCGTGGTCGCCTCTGGTTCGCCACCAGCGGCGGCGCGTATGTGTTCGACGAGGGAACGCTGAGGAACATCTCGGAAGCGGATGGGCTCTGCAACGACGTCGTGAACTGCATCCTCGAGGCGAAGGATGGAAGCATCTGGTTCGCGACGCATCACAACGGCGTCTGCAGATTCGATGGCACCACGTTCACCCACTTCGGCATGGACGCGGGTGTCGAGGGCACCGAGGCGTGGGACCTGTTCGAGGACAGTCGCGGCAACATCTGGTTCCCGATCGAGAATGCGGGCGTGTACCGATACGACGGAACGTCGTTCGATCGCCTGGACGAGACGAAGGGGCTGACCAGCAACGCCATCCAGTGCACGTTCGAGGATGACGACGGCCGGATCTGGCTGGACGGCCATCGGGGGCTCTTTCGCTGCGACGGCGACAGGGTCGTCCCCGTCGGTCGGAACGGTCCGTTGCCTTGACGTGAACGGAGGCGCTGCCACCCCGTTCCTCAGCAGCCCCCCCAGGCCACCAGAATCAGCGCCAGATCACTGGAGTTGACCACGCCTGAACCGTCGAGATCCTCGGCGCATCCGTTACAACGACCCCAGGCACCGTTGACGGCATCGTCCTGGGGCACGGGATCGACGGGAACCTCCGTGGTCCGAAACGGCCGGGGGTTCAAGGTGCCGTCCAGTCCGAGAGGGCCTGAATCGAGCACGGTCGTGCCGCCCTTCGCTTCGAAGCGCCAATGGCCTTCACCGAGCGCCACCGATCACCGCGCATGAGTTGGGGACGCTCAAATGGACATTCCAGGTCTTGTGATGGAAACCGGCTCGGTCGAATCGAATGGATCGTAACCCGTGCGATGGAACGGGCGGGGCGAACCGCGTCGAGTTCCATGCCCGCGCGACCCGCGGCTCCGTGTGTACCACCTCGTCATCCAGGACTCGGCCGCCCGAGCATCAGTCCCCTTCGTCTTCCTGCCCGAGGTCTTCCCGGTCGAAGCCTTCCTGGCCGAAGTACTGGATGTCCAATGATCGGCAATACGCTCGAATGGCTTCCCGATCCTCGATCCATTGCGCCCTGGTCTCCATCTCCATCGTGTGGAATGGCGCAGACATCTTCAACTCGTCCAGCTTGACGTTGAAGAATTCGGGAACGCACTGTATCGCATGGCATTGGACACACTTGTTTCCCTCCAGGTGCTTCGGAATGGTGGCGTGGATCGCACCGGGTTTCCGGCCCGGCGGAGCGGGGAATTCCGCTCCAATGACGAAGTAGGGCGAATCGACGTCCCCGATGAGCGGCACCAGGGGTTGTTCCGGGTTCTTCGGATCACGCACTTGATCGATCCATGG
>JAACEA010000238.1 GCA_009936695.1 Planctomycetia bacterium | reverse complement strand
TCGACGCACCGACCGGACGCCGGATCCGTGGGCGGGTCCGAGGCCGCGCCCTGCGCATGCACCGGACCTCGGCGGGCGGCAACTTCATCGAGCCGCTCGAAGGACGTCCACGCATCGTGCAGGGAACCGTGCTCGCGATCGACCCCGCCGCGGACGAGGTCATCCTCGATCTCGTGGTGCCGTTCAGGATCTCGATGGCCGAGGGCCAAACCGCGGCGGAATTCGCGACCGGCGAGATGGTCAACTTCTACATGCACCCCGGCGCCTCCTTCACGCCGGAGCGCGACGAGTCCTGACGCGATCGGGCCGCCCCCGCATGCTCCTGCTCATCGACAACTACGATTCATTCACGTTCAACCTCGTGCAACGCTTCGGCGAGATCGACGCATCGCTGCCGATCCACGTGGTGCGGAACGACCGGATCACGCCGGACGAGGCGGTGGCGCTCGACCCGAGCCATCTGGTGATCTCCCCGGGACCGTGCACCCCGAAGGAGGCAGGTGTGAGTGCGGCGATCATCGATCGACTCCAGGGGCGGATCCCGATCCTCGGCGTCTGCCTCGGTCACCAGACCATCGGTGATCTGCACGGCATGGTCGTCCGTCGGAACGAGATCCCGGTCCACGGAAAGACCTCCATGGTGCACCATGACTCCCAAGGCGTCTTTGCAGGGCTTTCCGACCCGTTTCAGGCGACGCGGTACCACTCGCTGGTGGTGGATCGCGACACCGTCCCGTCGGGATGGAAGGTCTCGGCCTGGCTCGAGGACGGAATGGTGATGGGACTCCGGCGGTGCGGCGACGGTCCGCCGGTCGAGGGCGTGCAGTTCCATCCGGAGAGTTTTCTCACCACCGAGGGGCCGCGTCTGCTGGCGAACTTCCTCCAGCTCGGCTGATCATCGGGAGAGCCGGTTCAGGCGGCGGTGCCCGCGACCCCGTCCCGCGTGACGAGAAAGAGTTCTCGCGTGATCGGATACGGGAGTCTTCGGTAGTCCTGGTCGACGCGCTTGCGAAGCCGCTCCACGAATCCCTCGGGATTCGCGGTCATCGCCACGAACATGTCGCGGGAGGGCATGGCGACGAGGAAGTCTCCATCGAGTTCCGGCGCGAGTCGTTCGTGCAGCCGGCCCAGCAGGACCCGAGCCGCGTCGTATCCATCATGTTCGCCGAGGATCGCGGCCTTGCCGCCGTCCTCGCTCTCGATCAACTGGATCTGCAGATCGGGCGAGTAGCGTTCGAGGTTGGCCCGCGCGAGTTCGTCGAGCTCGTCCATGCTGGTTCCCCAGCGGACGACCTGCTCGAGGGTGATCGAGACCGTGACCTGGGGCATGTCGACGACGAACACGATGACCGTTCCATTGACCCACGGGACGTGCGCGACCTGGGCTCGATCGAGCTGCTGGAAGATCGACTCCGGCTGGATCCGCGGCATGACCCGGGCCTTGGCCAGCTCCCATGGAATCGGGGCGGATCCGACTTCGTCGCCACTGAAGATCTTCTCGAAGTAGTCCTCGACGATCTCGGTGCCACGATCCGGGGAACCAAGCACCATGCGATACAGGTTCTGCAGACCGAGATGTCGCCCGTCGACCACGAGATCGAACGGGCCGGTGAGCGTCGCCTCGTGACCGGGCCACTGGCGAAGCAGGATCGCGAGGACCTGTTCACCGAATGCTTCGGGTTCTCTTGGCAATACCGACATCGAAGGCCTCCTCGCACGGGCGGACCGGAAGAGTGGTCGCACCAGATCGTGTCCTTGTCTCGCATCGGATGAATGCGAGCCTTTCTGAGGTTCGGTACGCTCGATCGTTCGGTTTGGTTTGTCCACGTCGCCTGCATCCCGATGGCCAAGGGTTATCGGACAGCCCGCCGTGGCCCCACTTTGAGATTCACGTTCCGAGCCCCCTCATGACTGAAGACATCACCACCCCCAAGGATCGACTTCACGCCTGGTGGGATCTGGGCCCCATCGTTCCAAGCCGTCCGCTGCTCGTGATCGCAGGTCCCTGCGTGCTGGAGTCGGACGACGTGAACCTCCGGATCGCGGAGAAGATGAAGGCGGCCTGTGAGGCCGCTGGGGCGATGCTCGTGTTCAAGGCGAGCTTCGACAAGGCGAACCGCTCGAGCATCCGATCGGACCGGGGCCCGGGCCTCGAGCGAGGCCTCCGACAGCTCGAACTGGTCGGCCGCGAACTCGACCTGCCCCTGCTCACCGACGTTCACGAGGCGGCCCAGGCGATGCCCGCCTCGGAGGTCGTCGACATTCTGCAGATCCCCGCGTTCCTGTGCCGCCAGACGGATCTTCTCGTCGCATGCGGCATCACCCGCAGTGCGGTGTCGGTGAAGAAGGGCCAGTTCCTCGCCCCGAGCGAAATGCGAAACGTCCTCGAGAAGTTGTCGGAATCCGGCTGCCGTCGAATGATGGCCACCGAACGCGGGACGTTCTTCGGGTACCACCGACTGGTCACGGACTTCGTCGGTCTGGGCGATCTTCGGGAGATCGCGGCCGACTTCGCTGCGCCGACCTGCTTCGACGTCACGCACTCCACCCAACTCCCGGGCGGTGAAGGCGACATGAGCGGCGGAAGGCCCGATCGCGGGCCCCTGCTGGCCCGGGCGGCGGTCGCCGCCGGCATTTCCGCGGTGTTCCTCGAGACCCACCTCGATCCGGCGACGGCACGCAGCGACCGGGCCACGGTGATGCCCATCGACGTCGCGGTCGACCTGATCGGCACGCTGACCCGGATTCGAGCGGTCCTGGACGCCTGAGGCGACTTCGCGGCCGGCCACACGAACTTTCGTCGTCCTATGGCCTTCCCACGGTCCCAGCGGCTATCGTGATCACAGGTATGAACACGAAGTGCGACAAATGCGATCAGCCCGCCGAGGTCCACGAGATCGACGTCGAGGCCGGCCGGGACGTTCACCTCTGCCGCGAGCATGCGGTCGAGGCGGGATTCCAGGTGCCGCAGTCGGCGCCCGTGACGGAATTGCTCACCCAGTTCGCGACGATGCCGCCCCCGGGGGAGAAGCCCACGCCCCGCCGGGCCGAGCGTCCGACCGCGTGCGAACACTGCGGCGCCACCTTCGCCCGATTCCGGAAGACCGGGTTGCTCGGATGTCCCGACTGCTACGAGTCGTTCGCGAGGCAGTTGGAGGCGGTCATCGCGCGGAGCCAGAACGGCGCGAATGCACACGTCGGCCGGGTGCCCGATCGATCCTCGGATCTGGTGGATCTCCAGGCCCTCCGTCGAAGCCTCATCGAGGAACTCGACCGAGCGGTGGCCAGCGAACAGTACGAACGAGCCGCCGATCTTCGGGATCGGCTCAACACGCTCACCGCCGACGAGGCCCGCGGTTGATCGAACACCGAGAGCATTTCCGCCGATGAATCTGAAGCAGACCGGCCCCTGGATCGAACACTCCGGCCCCGACGCCGACGTGGTCGTATCGAGTCGAGCGAGACTCGCGAGGAATCTCACGGGCCTGCCGTTCGTCAACCAGGCCAGCGACACGCAGCGACGCGAGATCCTCCAGTTGGTCCGAAGCCTTCCGTTCGCGTCCGAACGCGGCGAAGGCCTGGTCTGGATCGATCTGCAACAGTCGACCTCGGAGGACCGGAGGCTGCTCTTCGAGCGGCATCTGGTGTCCCGGCAGTTCATCGAGTCGGTCTCGCCTCGGGCGGTCGCCATCGCGGACGACGAGCAACTCAGCGTGATGGTGAACGAGGAGGACCATCTTCGGATGCAGGTCCTGCTCCCCGGGCTCGAGCTGGAGGAGGCTTGGCGGCGAGCCGTCGAGTTCGACCGACGTCTTGAAAAGCACGCGGACATCGCGGTGCATCCACGATGGGGCTATCTCACGGCGTGCCCCACGAACGTCGGCACCGCGATCCGCTTCTCGGTGATGCTCCATCTTCCGGGGCTCCGGCTCACCAACGAACTGGAGCGGCTCCGCCGGGCCTCGAACGATCTCGATCTCGCGGTCCGCGGTTTCTATGGCGAGGGCTCGGACAGCAGCGGGGACTTCTACCAGGTGAGCAACCAGCTCACCCTCGGCGTCTCGGAGACGGATCTGCTCGCGACCTTCGTCGGCGAGGTCGTGCCCCGGATCGTCGCCTACGAGCGAATGGCACGGGACATCCTCGTCGAGCGGAGCGCCACGCTGCTCGAGGACCGGGTCCATCGAGCCCTCGGAACGCTTCGATCGGCCAGACTGCTCGGCATCGAGGAATCGATGAAGCATCTGAGCAGGGTCCGACTCGGCATCGCGCTCGGACTGCTGCCCGACGTGCCACTCGGCACGGTCCAGCGTCTGTTTCTCGAGGTCCAGCCGGCGCATCTCCGGCGCATCCGACCCGACAGCATCGACGACACGGCGTTGGAACCGGTGGGTGAGGATCGCATGCTCGACGATGAACGGACCCGCAGACGACGGGCCGCACTCGTCCGCCACGAACTCGGCGGTTGATTCGTCCCCGCGACCGGTCAGCCGGTGTAGAGCCGATCACAGTCCGCCGCGAAGGCGAAGTCCTTCTCGGACAGCCCGCCGGCGTCGTGGGTGGACAGCGTCAGCGTCACCTTGGCGTAGCGGATCAGGATGTCGGGGTGGTGCTGGGCCTCCCCCGCCCGCGCCCCGATGCGGTTCACGAAGTCGATCGAGCCGAGAAAGTCCCCGAAGGTGAACGTCCTCTGGATCGAATCGCCGCTCAGCGACCATTCGGCCCGTTCGACAAGGCCCGCTTCGATTTCCGCTTCGGTGAGTTTCTCGACCATGGTGTTCCTGCTGTCGCCGCGAGTTGGTTCCGGTTCATCTCCTCGAGGTGCCCGCACCTCGTCCCGTCAATGAGGTCACTATACCCCCGATGCCGGACGACTCCCTCCATCCCGAGCGACTCGAGTCGAAGCGAACGACCCGCCTCGCACCGAGCCCGACCGGCGACCTTCACCTCGGCAACGTCCGCTCGCTGCTTCTCGCCTGGGCGATGGGGCGGCGAGCCGGGTGGCGCGTGATCCTCCGGCACGAGGATCTCGATGCGAGTCGCACCTCGATCGAGGCCTGTGAGGCCATCGAGGCGTCCCTCCACTGGCTCGGCCTCGATTGGGACGGCGCGGCGACCCGGCAGTCCGACGACCTCGAACCCTACTTCGAGGCGATGCGCCGCCTCGAATCGCGACGGCTGGTCTTCGCGTCGAATCTGAGTCGTCGGGAAATCCGAGAGGCCGCGGCGGCCCCGCACGGCGGCGGCGAGCTTCGGTTTCCTCGGGAACTCAGACCGACCGACGAGGACGCATGGCGGTTTCACGGCGGCGAGACCAACTTCCGGGTCACGACGCGACCGGGACCGGAGATCGTGCGGGACCGACTGCTCGGCACGCATCGATTCGATCCCGCGGCGGAGGTCGGGGACCAGATCGTCTGGACCAAGGCGGGGCGACCCGCCTACCAGCTGTCCGTCGTCGTCGACGACGATCGCCAGGGCGTGACCGACGTGATTCGCGGCGCGGACCTGCTTCCCAGCGCCGCTCGACAACAGCGACTGCGTCAGGACCTGGGAATCGCCGGGGATCCGACGTGGTGGCACCTGCCGATCGTCCATGACGAGACCGGTCGGCGGCTCGCGAAGCGCGACGGCGACACCGGCGTCGAGGCCCTCCGCGCGGCGGGCGTTTCCGCCGATCGGATCATCGGTCTCGTGGCCTGGTGGTGCGGGCTCATCGAGCAGCCCGCGCCGATCGCGGCGGCCGCGATTCCCGAGTTGCTCGACGACGCTCGTCTTCGGAGTATGGTCACCAGAGAGACGACCGAACCGCTTCGATTCACCCACGAGGACCGACGATGGCTCCTGCACCGATGAGCGAACACCATGCATCCCGGAGCCCGCGTCGACGGCTGTCTCTCGAATGGATGATCGGGCTGATGGGCATGGGCGGCGCGATCATGGCGGCCGCGGGCTGCGAGCCAGCCGCCGCGCCGGTGGACGCGGGGGTCGAGGTCGTCCGGATCGGCGATCGGGAGTTCAAGCTCGAGCTCTCGCTCTCGCGCGAACGCCGCCGCATCGGCCTCGGTGGGCGGGAGACGCTCGCGGACGACGAGGGAATGCTCTTCGCGTTTCCCCGGGCGGCGCCACAGCGATTCTGGATGTACGACTGCCTGATGGACATCGACATCGCCTATCTCGACCCCATCGGCTACGTCACGGCCGTCC
>JAACEA010000018.1 GCA_009936695.1 Planctomycetia bacterium | reverse complement strand
GGTCGGCATGGCGATGCCGGGGATCGAGGAGCGAATCGTGGGGGAGAACGGTGACATCCTCGGACCCGAACAGGACGGTGAAGTCCGCATCAAGGGGCCGAACGTCATGCCGGGCTACTACAACCGCCCCGAGGAGACGGCCGCCGCGTTCGACGAGGACGGTTTCTTCCGAACTGGAGACATGGGGAGGATGGACGCCGACGGCTTCCTCTCGATCACCGGCCGGATCAAGGAGATGCTGATCATCGGCGGCGAGAACGTCTTCCCCCGGGAGATCGAGGAGGTGCTCGACGCCCATCCGTCGGTCCGTGCGTCGGCGGTGATCGGGGCCCCCGACGAATCCCGCGGTGAGGTGGCCCTCGCCTTCGTGGAGCTGGTCGACGACGCGACCTTCGACGTCACGTCGCTGCGTTCGCACTGCCGGGACCGGCTTCCGCAGTTCAAGGTCCCGCGGGAGATCCGCCACCTCGAGGAACTCCCGAGGAATCCGACCGGCAAGATCATGCGACGGGCGCTCGGCCCGGACACGCCCGGCGTCGGCTGAGCTTCAACCGAGAAACATCGGTTTGGTCGCCCGGTCGATGACCGTGGTTCGCCTCAGCACGCGCCCCACGAGGCGAGCAGCAGTCCGATGTCCGCGCCGTCCACGGTGCCGTTGCCGTCGAGGTCTTCGGGGCAGTCGCCCTTCTTCGGGCATGGTCCGAAACCGGAGAGCAGGAGTCCGAAGTCCGCGCCGTCGACGATCCCGTCGCCGTTCAGGTCGGCGGTGCAGGGGCACACGCCACCGAAGCAGGTGATCTGGATTCCCGCGGTGCCGGTTCCACCGTCGACGCCGCTGACTCTGATCCACAACGTCTCGCCGCAGGCGACGTCGGGCACGAGGGTGACGCTGGAGCCCGTGCCGCAGAATCCGTCGTCGTCGTTGCACGCGACGGGGACGAGATCGGTGCAGTCGCCGCGGTAGACGTCGACGACCGTGTCGAAGTCGGAGAGGTTGCAGGTCCCGATCAACAGTTCGCCGTCGCAGGCCACGCGGTGGCGGAACCAGACGTCGCCGCCTCGAAGCGCCGGTTCGACGCACTCGGAGTCCGGACCGTCCACGCCGGCGAGGAGTTGTCGAAACGAGGGGATGCCTTCCGGGCCGATCTCGATGGCATCGTCGCACAGGTCGTTCGGCGGGGGATCGCCGCCGCAGTTCGTCGCCGCGCTCACCGTGCAGAAGCTGTCCCAGGTCCATTCGCAACAGAGCGGATCGATGGTGCAGACGAGATCGCAGCAGGTCGGGTCGTCGCAGCCCGGCGACTCGTGCGGGACGAGGCAGTCCTCGGGATTGCCGCACGCCTCGCCGCAGAAGTCGATGACCTCGATGCGGATCGCGTAGACCGGTTCCCCGCATCCGGAGGTGGTCGGACCGGGGGTGACCACGAATTCGGTCGGGATCGCAGGGATGCAGGTGATCAGGGTCGACGTCTGGCAGCTCGTCGATCCGACGGTGGCGACCGGGTCGAGATCGCAACCGACGCCACGGGCCGCCAGCGTCGCGTCGGCGGCCGCCATGGTGATCCGGAGCCGGACCTCGCCGTCGAGGTCGTCATCGAAGTCGGTGAGATCGAGAGCGTAGACGTCGACGTCGCCGCCGAGTCGGAAGGTCCCGCCGAACTGCCGCCCGGCGACGATGGTCTCGGCCGTGCCGCCTTCGCAGGGATCGTTGGTCTCCGAACCGCATCCCTCGGCTTCGATCTGATCATTCCCATCGAGCACGACCACGCAGGTGCCGCCGCAGAGGGTCTGGCCCAGGGCGGCGCAGACGAAGTCCCAGACCACCTCGCAGCAGGTCGGATCCGACACGCACACCACCTCGCAACATTCCTCGTCTTCGCAGGCCGGGGTGCTGCCGGGTTCGTCGCAGGGGCCGCTGTTCGGGTCGCCGCACTCGCCGCCGCCCGTCGAACAGACGCTTCCGGCGAAGAAGGCGCAGCTGACGTCCCACGCCGTCTCGCAGCAGAAGGGGTCGATCACGCACACCGTTTCGCAGCACTCGGCGTCATCGCAGGAAGGGGTCGCGCCCCCCACGAAGCAGCTGCCGCTGGCCATCGCCCCACAGAGGCCGACGCACGTCGCATCGGCGAGTTCGACGCAGGTGGCGTCCCACTCCTCGCAGCAGAACGGATCCGCCTGGCAGACGTTCTGGCAGCACGCTTCGTCGCTGCAGCCGCCCGCCTCGTGGACGACGAGGCAGCCCTCGTCGCCGGGACAGACCTGGGCGGAGGCGGCCCCCGCGGTCACGAGCAGGCAGAGCGTCGCGATGATCGAACTGAGGATCGGGGAGCACTGGAATCGCATGGCGGTCGACGGGATCTCGGTGGAGACAAGCGGACGGATGGCTTGTACGCCGGAGGACGTTCGTGGTTCCCGAACCATGACTATAGAACACCTCGACGTCGGAGCCAGCGCGGAACTTCATGATCCGGCATGATCCGGCATGATCCGTGCAATGAAACGCCCCCCGGCCGAAGCCGGGGGGCGGATGGGACAGTTGATTCCCGCCGAGGCGGGCTTCGATCAGGGGCAGATACCCCATTCGACGAGGAGGAGACCGACGTCGGCGCCATCGACGACGCCGTCGCCGTTGAGGTCCTCGGGGCATCCCTCGCAGGGACCCCAGGCGACGAGCAGTGCACCGAAGTCCGCGCCGTCGACGATGCCATCACCATTGAAGTCGGCGTTGCAGCCGCCTCCACCGCAGGACTCGCCGTTGGCGGAGATGTCGAGCGTGGCGATGCCGAAGCCGAACGAGGAATAGGAGCCGACCCGGATCAGGTAGCTCTCGCCACAGACCGTGTCGAACGAGATCTCCGAGGAGAGCCCGCAGGTGTCGTCGTTGCAGGCGAGCGGGTTGCTGTCCTTGCAGCCCGGGAAGTAGGCGGCGAGACGCGTGTCGAAGGTCGCGTCGCCCGTGGGGCAGAAGGAGACGACGACGCTGCCGTCGACGGTGGCCTCGTAGAGATACCACACGTCGTTGAAGATCTCGGCGTTGCCGAACTTGGCGCACTCCGCGGGAAGGGTCGGGCCGTCGGTGGTGGCCGCGACGGTCGAGATGGGCGTCTGGCCGTCGGTGATGTCGATCGCATCGCTGCAATCGTCGTTCTCCGGCGGGGTCGGACCGCCACCACCGGTACCGATGGTGAGCACGCCGCTTCCGCTGACGCCATTGCCGTAGGCGCCGACCTGGATGATGACCTCCTCGCCGGCGGTCAGTCCGCTGAGCGAGAGCAGCGACGTGAAGCCGCTGCAGTTGACGTCGTCATCGTTGCAGCCGAGCAAGGCGCCGCCGCAGCCGGAATAGGCCGCGAGCCTCGTGTCGAAGGTGGCCTGGTTGCAGGTCGAGAAGAACCAGTCGCCGTCGGCGGGGACCGTCCACGACAGGAAGATGTCGTTGTAGATGGTCACGGAACCGAAGCTCTCGCAGCTGGAGGGCAGATCGGCGCCGTCAGTGGAAGCACAGTCGGTGGTGAAGTCGAAGTCGCCTTCGAATTCGCCGAGGGCGATCGCTTCCTCGCAGGTGTCGCCCTCCACGGTGGCGGGCTCGGTGGTGAGCGTCGCGCGATACGTGTTCAGTGGGCCCGAGCCGCAGGGGACGCCGTCGAAACCGCCGGGAGCGACGAAGACGCGATAGGTTCCGGCATCGACACAGCCGGTGTGGATGGCCGGGCAGGCGTCGTAACCGGCGCCGATCTGGATGGCCGGGGGGCATTCCGCACTCAGCAGGAAGAGCGTGGTGGGGATGTTGGCCTCGACGGTCCAGGAGACCCGGGATCGCTCGGTCAGGGTGAATTCGTACCAGTCGGTGTCGCGGGTGCCGCCCGAGGCGAACATGGTGCCGCAGACGGTGTCACCGACGCTGATGACCTGAGCGGGGTTCGAGCCCGACGGATCGTTGCAACCGCCGTTGGTGTCGCCACCGCAGCCCTCGTCCTCGGGAATGTCGCTCTTCTCGCAACTGGCGACGCAGCCGGCGAGACAGGCGTCACCCTCGCAGATGGTGAGGTTGCCGGTGCCCTGGGCGGGCGGGTTCCAGCCGCCGACCTGGATGATGTAGGTCGTTCCCGCGACCACCTCCGCCACGAGCTCTGACGTGAAGCCGGCACAGCCGAGTCCGTCGTCGTTGCAGGCCTCGAAGACGAGGTTCTCGCAGTCGCCGCTGTAGAGGGCGAGGCGGGTGTCGAAGTCCGCGTCGTTGCACGTGGAGATCACGATGATCTCGTTGGTGCTGGCGGTCCAGGTGTACCAGATGTCGCCGCGGATGACGATCTCGCCGAAGCTTTCGCATTCGGCGGGAAGATCCGGGCCGCTGGTGTTCGCACCGAGGGTGCTGAACGCGGTGACCGAGTCGCCGGTGCCGAGGTCGATCGCGTCGACGCACTCGTCGTTCTCGGGGGTCGGGCCGTCGTAACAGATCGTCGTCGACTCATCCGCGCAGATGCCGTCCCAGGCGGTCTCGCAGCAGTAGGGGTCGATGGCGCAGACGTCGGTGCAGCATTCGAGGTCGTCGCAACCGGGCGTGCCGTTCGGGACGTCGCACGCGCCCGCATCGGGATCACCACAGTTGCCACCGCCACCGCCACCGCAGAGTTCGGCGGCGAAGTCGGCGCAGCTCTGGTCCCAGACTTCCTTGCAGCAGAAGAGGTCGAGTTCGCAGACCGCGAGGCAGCACGCCTCGTCGGCGCAGCCGGGGGTACCGTTGTCGGTGTTGCAGTCGCCGGACTCGGGGAGGCCGCAGGACGAGAGGTCGTCGGCGTAAGCGACGGCCGAGCAGAGCAAGCCGGTTGCGGCCGCAATACCTGAGAACAACTTCGTGTAACGCATCTCTTGGATTCTCCATTGCCGGTCTCAAGCCACGCGGATTCGTTCGGCGGTGGCTGGAGCAAAGCACATTCACAGGGCGGGTGAGGAATCCGGAAGCGTCTGGATTCCCGCGGGAATACCCGAAGATACCCCTTAATCAACGGTTTACCAGCCCTGAGCGTCCATGAAACGGCGAATCGCAGCGCCTTTTCGTGACGAAAACCCCGGTAAGATCCTCTTTTCGGGGCTTGGAGCCGGGGTCATACCCGACACGCCCCTCAGCACACCCCTCCGGAGATCGATATGCCCCTCGCCATCGGTGACCTCGCACCCCCGTTCAGCCTCCAGGAAGCCCCCGGCGTGATCGCCGACGTGGGTGCCTGTTTCGGCCGCGAGCCCGTCGTGATCCTTTTCTACCCCCTGGCCTTCAGTGGGGCCTGCACCGAAGAGTTCTGCGGAATTCGGGATGACTGGGCCGCTTGGAGCCAGCTCGGGACCAAGGTCTTCGGCGTCTCGATCGACAATCCGTTCGTCTCGGCGAAGTTCCGAGAGAGCGAAAACCTGCCCTTTCCGCTCCTGAGCGACTTCAACAAGACCGTCACCACCGAGTGGGGCTGCCTCTGCGAGGACCTGATGGGCTTGAAGGGCGTGGCGAAGCGTGCCGCGTTCGTGGTCGGTGCCGACGGCCGCATTCGATACGCCTGGGTGTCGGATGACGCGGGCGTCCAGCCCGATCTGGAGGCCGTGAAGGCCGCCGTCGCCGCAGGTTGACGAAGAATCCGCCCACCGGCGACTGAACGATCGTTGAATCCGTCAATGTGGCGATCGTGGAACCACCCCGCGGTGTGGTCGTCCAAATCATGCCTAGCATTGGGCAACGCCCGACACAATGAATCAGATGCAGAAGGATCAATCATGAAGAATCTCCTCGCCGGACTGCTCGCCG
>JAACEA010000237.1 GCA_009936695.1 Planctomycetia bacterium | reverse complement strand
GAACGGACAGGGCGGGATTCGAACCCGCGGTACCGCTGACGCGGTACGCCGGTTTAGCAAACCGGTGCCTTCAGCCGCTCGGCCACCTGTCCAGAGCGGGCGGATTGTAGCAGGAGTCGCTCCGGGAACCAGTCTCGCGGTCGACGCCGGCGCGTCATTCCTCGACGGTGACCGAGAGCAGGTCGTAGGTGCCGCCGGGAAGTCCCAGGCGGGTCGGAAGCGTGGTGCGAACCACCGCGGGTCGTCCGGCCTCGATCGCGATTCTGGCGAGTGACTCGCCCGCATCGGTCGCCCAACGAAGGACCCGCATGGTTCGTTCACCGTCTCGGATGACCGTGGCCGAGACCTCGCACGCGATCATTCGAAGCCCGGTGCGTTCTCGATCCTCGTGCAGTTCGACCTCGATCCCGTCGCCGTGGAGGCGGGCTCGGATCATCGCGGGGCCGTATTCCGGTTGCTCCCCGGTCGCCCCGCCCGGTTGAAGGGCTCTCCAGGCCAACTCCACCGTTTCGGGCAGGGCCGGGGCGGACGTGACATCCCGCCGCGAGACGTCGTCGAGCGGTCGGGGGGGGGATGTCCGGGCTGGCAGGATCGACATGCGTCGGCGCCTTGGGAGGAATGAGGTCAGAGAAGCGAAGAGAGAAGCCGCACGGCGACGTCGAGGCCCTTGCCGCCGCGACCGATGAAGCGGTCGCTCAGGCGATCGAGGCGTCGAAGCGCGTCGTGCATCGAGTCGAGTCGTGCGAGGTGGGCCTTCAGAGCGGCGGGATCGGCCGGGGTGTCGGCGTCGGCGAGCGACCGGGAGTCCTCGAGCGCGGCCAGGAGCGGCTCGAGTTCCCTCCGCTTCCGGGCGCGGACGATGAGGCTGAGCAGGTTCCACACGTCCTGCTCCGCTTCGAAGAACTCCCTTCGCTCGCCTCGCTGGCGGGTGCGGGTGACGATGCCCCAGTCAGCAAGGGTGCGAAGCGTGGTCGAGACGCTGCCACGGCTCACCTCGAGCCGTTCCATGATGTCCTCGGCGCAAAGTGGCCGCCCCTCGATGAAGAGCAGCGCGTGCACTTCGGCCACGGAGCGGGGCACACCCCAACTGGAGCCCATGTCCGCCCAGTGGGCGATGAAGGCGTCCTTGCTGCGATCCAGGGGATCGTCCGCGAAGGCGCCGTCGTCGTCAGGCCGGGGGGCGTTGGTGGATGAGAGGGTCATGTGGTCTGGGGATGAACCGGTCCGGGGTTCGATGCTGCAGGAACATTAGCTTCCCGACCCGCCGTCGGGGCATCGATTTCAGAACAAATTGAAAGTTCGTGATCGCCTGCCGTGGATTGAACTGGGTGACCGATCAAGGGTGATTCTCGGACCCGGGCGACGGGCGATGAAATCATCGGGTGAAGCGTCGGCGGCGGGGGCGGTCCGGCATCGGATCACGGGTCGGGGGGAGGGCTGAAGGTGAGGCCGCAGAAGCAGAAAAAGCCCCCGTCGACCTGTGGGGTCGACGGGGGCTTGGATGGTTGATCGGGCGATCCCGGGGGCCCAGCGATCAGGGATCGTTCGGCTGGTTCGGATCGTTGATGTTGAGCGACACCTCGTCGTACAGGGTCTTGTAGTTCGAGGTCCCGAGGAAGCCGAGCCCGACCGCGTAGATGCGGACCGAGACTTCGCCTTCCGGCTCCGAGAAGTACGAGGATGGAACGACGAACGCGCCCATGTCGTAGTTGTTGACCTGCTCGAAGGGCGTCATGACCGTCGCCCCCAGCGTCTGGAATCGCGAGGACCGGAAGTTGTAGGCCCAGGCCAGTTCGATCACCACGCTGGCGGTCGCCTGTGATGCGACGGTGAGCGAACAGGTCGCGACGTCCTGGGTCTCGTAGCCGGTGAACCAGTTGACCCCGAGGTCGGTGGTCTGGCCGTTCGCAAGGTAGGCGAGGCCGCCTTCCGCGGAACCCTGACCCGCGAATTCGGAGCGGATCACGACCTTGTTGTTGTCGTTGTTTCCGAGGGAGAACGCACGGCCGTTGATCAGGTCACCGTGGTAGACCTGGAAGCCACCGCTGATGTTGGTTCCGATGACCGTGAGCACGTTCAGGGCACAGCCGGGGAGATTCGGGAAGATGCCGATGTTGTGGCCTTCTTCCTCCGGGAAGTAGTCACCACCATTCGGGTTGTCGTTGCCGAATTCAGTGCCGTCGGGGAGCTGGTAGCAGTTTTCTGCACCCGTGACGATCGAAGGCCCGGCGGCACCACCGAGGATCTGCTCGGTCGAGATGCTGGTCCCGTAGAACATCTGGGAGACGCCCTGAATCCAGACCATGGCACCGGCGATCTGCGGCGAAGCGAAACTGGTCCCGCTGAAGCCACCACCGAAACCGAGGATCTCGATCGGCGGTCCGCCGTTCGGGTCCGGAACGGTCGATCCCGCGGGCCGCGGACCGCTATAGGCGCGGAGGCGGTTGGTCAGCAGGGGCGGCGGGGTGTCGCTCGGATCGGTGCTGGTCTCACCGTTGAAGAGATCGCCGTATCCGGTGGTCGCACCGGCACTGCCCCACGCCATGACGTGCACGGTGCCGTCGCCGGTGAAGTTGCTGAAGTTCGACCGTCGGATCGGGCCGGGCGCCGGGCACGCGGGACGGGGGTCTCCGTTCTCGAAGCCGGGCTCGCACGCACCGACGACGATCGCCACGGGCTGTGCGCCCGCGGGCTCGTCGACCGCGACCGCCGAGTTGCCGGCGGCACAGACGTTGATGAGGCCGGCGTCGGTCGCCACCGCGAGGGCGGTGTAGACCGGAGCGACGGTGGTGATGGGCTGATCGCCGAAGCCGATCGAGTAGTTCACGACCCCGCCCTGATCGAGCGTGTTCGCGGCGGACAGGATCGATGCGACGAGTCGTTCGCCTTCCTCGACACTGACCGACGGGAAGAACCACAGTTCGCATTCGGATGCGATGCCGCGGGTGCCGATGCCGTTGTTGCGACTGCCGATCACACCGAGGCAGGCCGTACCGTGGTTGGCGTTGCCGGCATCGATGAGGGTCTGGGTCTGGTCGGGTTCGACGTTGGTCGAGGCCCACACGGTCGTGGTTCCGGGCAGCGGGGTGGAGAGAAGATCCTCGTGGGTGAAGATCACATCGCCGGATGCCGACGGAATGCCGGCATACGCCGCGAATTCGATGACCGCCGCCTGGCTGACCCGGCCGGTGGGCACGAAGCGGACTTCATCCCACGGGAAGTTCGGATCGGCGAGCGTGAAGTTCGGGAAGGGGTTGTCCGGGCCGGGGGGGACGGTGAGATCGGGATTGACCGAGAAGCCACCCGCGACTGCTTCATTCCATGCTTCCGTCGTCACCTTGGACTGCTCGACGACCTGGTACTGGGCACCGTAGAGCCAGACCATGTCGGGCTCGGGCAGGACCGCGGAGCCGGCGTTCGAGCCGGAACCGGCACTGCCGTAGTTTCGCCAGACCTGACCGACGAATCGCTCCATGCCGGCGAGGTCGTGTCCGCCACCCAGGAAGCCACTGGCGAGGAACCAGGTCTTGCTGTCGGCGGGATCGGGCACGTCACCGGCTTCCCCGGCGGGGAACGCGACCGTGTAGGCCTGCGAGCCCACGGCCCGGCGCGTCACCGGATCGAAGTAGGACGCGAAGTCAGGCGTGGGTTCGATGCCCGGGGTCGGCTCGATGTCGCAGCTCGGGGCGGTCGCGGTGAGGTTGACGCAGTTCTCGTCCCACTCGTCGGTGCAGCAGGTGGGGTCGATCACGCAGACGGAAGCGCAGCACGCGGGCTGGTTGCAACCGGGGGCGGGGTGAGCCTCATCGCAGGAGCCCAGCAGGGCGCCCGCGACGTTGGCGAACACGATGTTGGGCGCCGCGTCCTCGGGAAGGACGGCGACGTCCGGGTTGAGCGGATCACCATCCGGGTCGTAGTTCGAGAGACAGCCGTCGTATCGATCCGGGCTGGCGAGGTTCGGGTTCTCGGTGTCGTAGACGGAGCCCTGGCAGAAGAGGTTCGCGAGGGCGGCACAGAAGACGTCCCAACCCTCGGCGCCGTCCTCTTCGCCACAGTTCTCGTTGAGTCCGCTCACGATCTCGCAACAGGCCGCGTCGGCACAGCCGTATTCGGCGGCGTCCATGGCGTTCCCGGGATCGGGGTTGCAGAAACCGAAGAAGGGTGCGGCGGTGCCGGGGCCATCCCAGCAACCGGCGCCGGGGTTCGGGTTCGGGCGGTTGCAGATGACCGCGTTGCCGGGATCGCAG
>JAACEA010000236.1 GCA_009936695.1 Planctomycetia bacterium | reverse complement strand
GCAGGGGCTCTGCGCCAAGCGCGGCCTCACCCCCGAGTCGGACGTGCAGACCTTCGAGATCTTCATCTCGTCGGACGTGCGCCGCCGCTTCGACGAGGCAAACGCGGGCGCGGCGAGCGGCGCCAACCTGCAGGCCCACGCCGGCCGGCCGCCGCCGCAGCAGCGCAGCGAGCGGCGGCGCGGCTTCCGCTCGGCGCCCGAGGACGCGCTGCGCAAGCAGCGCGAGGTGAACGACTTCCTCGTCGCCTTCATCAACGGCACGCTCGACTCGCACCGCCTCGACGCGCGGCCAAAGGCGCGCGCGCGCCCGCCGCTCCGAACCGCCCGCCGCCGTCGATCTCGGCCCATTCCTCGCCATCGAGATCGACGTAGATGAGGACTTCCTGCGGCCGCCCGCTCGCGAACACGCGTGGGAGCAGCTCGTAGTCGCCCGCCCCTCGAACCTCGCGACACAGCTCCGCGACCGCGATCGTCAGTCTCGACCCACGTTCCAACCGCTCGAGAAGCCCTTCAAGTTCCTCCACCAGCACGGCTCTCGTCGGCTCACCCGCGTCGATCCTGGTCCTCAGACCCGTCGCGAACGCTGCCACCTCGCCGAGCATGGCCGCCTCCTCCCCATCCAATTCCGCCTCCGGCACCACGAACGGGTCCGGCTCGGCATCCGCGGAACCCTTCATGCCGATGACTGGAAGTATCGAGGCAGCAAGGTGATACGGAATCGGATCGTCCGCTTCGTCGGCAAGACGTCGGAGCATCGCCTGAATGCGCTGGAGGTCGGGCGCGACCTGAGCACCACCCTCCACGATCGCCACTTCGACCGACGTTGGATCGGAGGTCTCGTCCTGACCCGACGACGCGGTCGTCGTCGACGCATCCGGATCCGGTGGTGACGTCGGAGCATCGGCATCGCCGACCGGCGTGTCGCCTCCCACATAGATGGGCGGCGTTCTGATTCCGGCCGCGATGCCAGCGAAGTCCAGTTCAGACGGCACCCGCGAGACCTGACCGCCTCCGGACGCCAGCGGATCATCCGCGACCGGGCCCATCTCGGTCGCGCTTTGGGCTGGGGACTCCGTTGGATCCGGATCCCCCTGAAGGCGATCCGACGGGGCCGTACATGCCGTGAGCGCCATCAGACCGACCACCGCCGACACCCGAATGCAGGGCCTGAGCCCCGCAATCCCGGTTCCGGACGTCCTCGAAACCCGCGTTTCGCACCGATCGAACCTCGACATGACCGGCCTCCTGCCGCACTGTTGATCGGGGATCCGTCGGGCATCCTGCCCGGTGGGTTCCATCCACGATCGAAATTCACCTTCCTCAACGACCTCGCACAATCATCGGACGCGGGGAATCTTTCAATTCCGGGACCGGCGATCGGCCCCATCCTTGCATGTATCGGCCAGAACGACGGCGAGCCCTTCAAGAGTCCGTGAAGCATCCTGAGCCCCCCCGCTCTTGAGGGCGAGATCGGTGCCTACGGCCCGGTCCAACAATCGAGCCGCCCGACGTCCTCCCATGCGACGCGCGGTGGCGAGCACGGGACGGGCATCCGGCCCCCAGAGCCGGAGCGACTTGCCGATCGACGAGTCCGTGCCTCCCGCGTCGAATTGACGAGCCCCCTCGTGGAGCTTCCGACAGAGATCGACCATCGCCCAGCTCAGGACCTGATCCGGGACCCGTGAGATCTCCTTGAGCGACCGAAAGGTCCGAACGACGGCGCCGGCGTCCCCCCCGAGGATCACGCTCTGGATCATCCATCCCTGCTCTTCGCGACTCGGTTCCACCATGGTGCGAACGAGATCGAGATCGATCACCGGCGGATCACCCGCCGCGGCGGTCGACAACTTGGCGATCTCCATGTCGAGTCGAGCCAGCGAGCTTCCGATCCGTTCGACGAGCAGACCTGCCGCATCCCGACCGAGGGTCGCTTCGTGGTGCTTTTCGGCCCGGCCGATGCACCACGAGATCGCGGTGGCGGCGCTGGGCGGATCGCACGAGACCACCGCCCCCACCTTCGCGATCGCCTTGTCGAGTTTCCCGGGACGCCAGTCACCGGTCGTACGAAGGACGAGCGTCGCCTCGTCCATCGCGCTCGCCACGAAAGCCTCGAGCCCACGGCGATGGGACTCCTTCTTGACGAACGCGTCCGCGTTGTCGAGGACGACGAGCTTGTGGGACTGCATCAGACCGTAACTTCGAAGTTCGTCGAGCAGGGTCGCCAGGTCCGTGGTCGAGCCTTCGAAGTCGAATCGCTCGGCGGCCTCGCCCTGGGCCTCCTCCAGCCCGCGTTCGATCATCTTCAGGTACTGGGCGTGGAGATAGGACTCCTTGCCTTTGAGGAGAATCACCCGAAAGGCAGGGTCGAACTTGAACGACTTGGGAGGAGCCTTGGCCATGAACCGCTGAATGGTACTCCGGCCCGTCCGACCGTTCAGAACCCACCCCCATGCCCGGTCGTGTCATAGACTCGGGGCGTGTACTGCCTGCTCGTCGTCGAAGGTCCAGATTCCGGTGCTCGGTTCCTGCTGCCGGACCGTGAGCCTCAGTTGATCGGACGATCAACGGAGGCGGTTCCCTTGCACGACGATTCGGTGAGCCGACGTCACGCCGAACTGACCCCCGACGAGGGGCGATGGTGGATTCGTGACCTCGACAGCAGCAATGGAACCTGGATCAACGATCGCCCGGTCGAGGATCGGACGCCGCTCGCACCCGGGGATCGAATCAGGTGCGGCGACACGATCCTGATCCTCGCCCGGACCGAAGAGCTCGGTGCGGGAGGCACGATTCGCGCGGCCGATCCCTCCCGCGTCCAGGTGGAGGTGCTCCCCGAATCCGCCCCGAAGCCCACGATCGAAGCTCGACTGCTGCCGTTGTTCGAGTTGATCCAGGATCCTGATGT
>JAACEA010000235.1 GCA_009936695.1 Planctomycetia bacterium | reverse complement strand
ATGCGGCGTACCACAATGCACCCGAGCGGTGACCGTCGGAGATGCGCACCACCTGCGTGGTGGTGAGAATCGTGAACAGCATCATGAGCGAGTACCCGCGGGCATCGACGCTTTCCAGCACCGCGACCGGCATCAGGGCCATCACTGCGGCCGCGATGAGTCCGAATCGGTCGCCGTCGACGGTTCGCGCGAGTCCGAACATCGCGGGGATGCAGGCGATTCCCGCCAGCAGGGCCGGCACCCTCAACACGAGTTCGTTGGCACCACCGTTCGCATCGATGAGGAGGCTGGCGAGTGCGGAGTGCAGCACGTGATTGCTGAGGGCGTAGTAGTTTCCGAGTGCCGGCCCCGGACCATGGATGGAGAACGAGGACATCGCCGCGATCTCGTCGTACCAGAGGCTCTCTTCGATTCGAATCAGACGCGGAACGATGGCGAGCACCGTCAGGAGCACGACCATCGACTTCGTCGCGAAGGTGGGAGGTGGCGGGAAGGATGGGAATCGCGGGATGGGCGAGACCCGATCGAACCAACGGAGGAGCCACGGCGCGAGGATCCAGGCGAGGGCGGCGACCGGTGCGACCGTGAAGAGCAGTCGCACGCCCTGCACCGTCTCGGTCGGGATCTCGCCGATTCGTTCGAGCAGGAGGGGGTGGGTGAACCACGCGGTCCACGCCGCCTGCGACGCGAACAGGACGATCGAGAGGCAGGCCAGTCCCACCAATCCGCCTGCGATGACGAGGGGATCGTGGAGACTCGGAACGGGCTTGGGAGGAGTCGACGTCACGCTGGCCAGACGATACCGGCTCATCGAGTCGGACGATGTCGGACGCTCATCGCGGCTCGAGCAGGATCGCGGGCGGCGGAACCGGTTTGGGGAGCCCCTCGATGCCCATCAGCACGAAGGCCGGGGCGCGGACCACGATCACGCGGTCCTTGAGTCGGACACTCGCCCATCTTCCCTGCACGTAGATCGGAACCGGCGTCTCGGTTTCCGGATCGAGCCGTCCGGGATCGAGGTTCCTGCCCCGGTACGGATCCCGGGGATCCACCGGGTCGACCAGGCCATCCGCGATCTCGGCCTCGCTCACCGGATGCCACGCGTCCGGTTCGACCTGGGCGACGATCGAACCGACGAGATCCGCGCCGATCTGCCGCGGCGTCCGGCGTCGCGTCTTCTCATCGCTTGCGCCGAGCCCGAACCCTCGAAGGTAGTGGTCGGGGGGGACGAAGGACGGTGGTTCGAGCAGCAGGTCGGTCACCTCGATCACGCGGGTGATCGGTCGGGTGCGACGTGCGAGCGTCTCCCGCGGACCGACTTCGAGGATGCCGGAGCGAACCTGCCAGGCGCCACGACGACTCCCGCTCGACGCCTCGATGAGGGCTTCGAGAGCTTCGGCGGCGGTGACGTCCCGAAGCGAGATCGAGATGGTCGCTGGAGCCTGCGCATCCTGCCCGGACTTGGGGAAGTGATCGATGAAGTTGAGGCCGAGCACGTCGGCGAATGCGCGTCTGGCGCGTCGCGGATCCGCGTCCTCACAGATGATCTCGACGCGCAGCAGGGCCAGTCGTCCGTGGACGTCCGCGTCGGAGCGGGCCCAGAGGTCGCCATCGGGCCGCGTGCGCTCCGCCCCGACGATTCGGATGGTCCCCGTCTCCGTGGTGGAATTCAACGTGATCGGCGTGGAGGCGGCTTCGGTCGGACGATCACCGATCGGGCATGCGGCCACCAACGCGAGGAGGAGTGTCGCGGTCGAGTGTCGTCGCATGGTCGGATCCTCAGGGGTTTCCGCCGCCTCCAGCGGACCCGGTGACCGTGGTTCCACGGAACTTCACGTTCTCGATGATCGAGATCGGTGCGGAGAAGCTCACGTAGCGTCCGTTTCGGGACTGCGTCGGCGCCGCCCGTCGTCTCGGTGCGAACGGATAGCCGCCGATCTGTCGCTGGATGTAGTCCGGGGCGCGGATGATCAGAACGCCTTCGTAGTAGCGAATGGAAGCCGCATCGCCACCGTTCATCTGCCAGGCCTCCGGCTCGATGGTCTCGACGATGATGTCGATCAGCTGCTGCGTCTTCTCCTCCTCGGAGAGGCGTTCCGGCTCGCCTTCGGGATTGCCGAATGGAGCACCGCCGCCACCGCCGCCGCCGCCACCACCGCCACCGCCGCCGAATCCGCCGCCGCCACCACCACCACCGCCGCCGCCGAATCCGCCGCCGCCACCACCGCCGCCGAACCCGCCGCCACCGCCGCCGGCGCCACCACCGCCGGACTGGAGGGAACTGCTCAGGTCGAATTCGGGTGCGTTGTCGAACATCGGGACTTCGAAGAGGAGGTCGCGAATCGGGTACATCCGCAGCTTGCGAGCCGCCGGGGCGGAGAGTCGCTCCTTGGTGCCGAGCTCGATGAAGCCTCGGCGGAGCTGCCAGGTGCAGGGGTCGAGATCGCCGCACTGGTCGAGCATCATCTCGACCACCGTGAGCGCAGGCTTGTCCGTCGCTTTCAAGGTGATCGGCGCCTCGGGGTCGATGCCCAGGCCGCTGCGGTCATCGTTGTACCGGACGACGAGATCGACGCCCAGGATCTGACGCAGGTAGTCGAAGGCCTCGCGGGCCGGCGTCTCGTCGAAGTCCACGCTGATGTCGGTGTAGATCAGGGCACCGAGGAGAGCGGCCTGACTGGTGTCGCGGGAGGCCTCGGCTTCTCGCTGTTTCGCGACGGCACGGATCCGGTCGGAGAGGTTCTGGCCCATGGCCGAGTCGCAGGTCCACGCGGGGGCGATGCCGGCGGCGAGAATCGCGACGAGGGAGAGGCGGTTCGTGATCTTCTGCATGGCGAGGGCTCCAGTCCGGTGCTTGGACGATCGGGATGCTTCTCGGTTCCACCTTGTCGACGGGTGGCTCGGCGGCATCTCTTGCCGCACAAGACCCATGGAACGTCCGTCGAGTATAGGGAATGGATCCGACAAAACCCCATGCACAGGCCAGAAGAGGGGGCATGCCGGCCACCAGTGACCCGAGATCGCCGATTCCGCGGCTTCGGCGGCCGAGCCTCGTGACTCAGGAGATCGATTCAAGGAGCAGGAGGACGGCCGTCGCGTTCGCGGCGACGGATTGCCGTGCGGACCAGGGGGCGATGCGGAGGCCGCCCGAGGCTTTCCGCCATCCCGGGAGCAGCCGAGCATCCCGTTCCGTGGTCTCGAGCTGCCGCAGGAAGCGGACGATTCCTTCCAGGCCCGCGGTACCGCGACGATTGGCGATCGGGTCGTCACTCGGCAGGTGTTCGAGGATCGCCATGGCGAGGCCCGGTCGAAGCGTCCGGGCGTCGACGGTGGTCCTGCTGCCGGCACGGAGTTCGAGGCCCCCTGCGATGTCGGTCGTCGCGTCGGTCTCCTGTCGAAGCAGGAGTGAATCCCGGACGGCCCGCAGCGCCTCGAGTCGAGGTGACGCCTCGCCGGTCCGTCGTCGCATGCTCCGCTCGGCGAGCGCCAGCCATTCGAACGAGGCGATCATGGCGTCGACCGAGCGGTTCGCGCTCCAGGCGTCTTCGAAGTGCTGCGTGAAGCGATTGTCGTCGACGATGTTCGCCGGCGCCGCTCCCATCGCGGCGGCCCGTCGTGCTCGTCCCACGGGATCAGCGGGCGCGGGTCCCGTCTGGATCTTCTCGAGGATCCGTCCGATTTCCCGGTAGTCGTCGAGGGCGGTGGCGGTGAGCAACGCGAGATCGGCGCAGGCCGGATCCTGCAATTCAAGATCGGTGGTCTCGCGGAGCAGGGCGATCGCAGTGGCCCTGGATCGGCGGTCGAGCGCGGGGTCGCCGGAGCCGGCCGTTGCGCTCGCCGCCAAGGCCCACGCGGCGAGCAGGCGATCGGCGGGAGTCGCTTCGAATGGCTCGTGCCGATCCGCGATCGGGTCGTAGTCGCCGAGGAATCGGGGGCGGTCCGCCGCGTCTTCGACGTCCACCGGCCGATGGCCGAGCATGTTCGCGACGATTCCTCGCCGCGTCTCCTCGATGGGCGCGGGCTCGAGGGGGCCGAGCGCCACGCGGTCCCCCGATCGAAGAAGCACCCGAGGAAACTCGTCCGACGCGGCCTGGCCGATTCGGATCGTCTCGAACCGTCGGAGCGACACCTGGTCCAGTTCCCGGAGTTGCGGCAGGTCCCGGGGAGGGAGTCCGAGCTCGTCGAGAAGTCGGAAGATGGTCGAGGAGGTCGCGCCCGCGGTCCCGGTCGCGAGTTCGCGTCCGGGCAGGCTCCGCGCGATCGAGGTGCCGCGTCGGATCGCGATGCCGTCGATCCCGGGTCGGACTCGCCGGGCGGCGGCGGCGAGCGTGCCTCCGAGCAGGGGTTCGTCGACGCCTGCGAACTCGAGTTCGAGCGCCAGGCGCGAGGGAAGGGTGCTTCGAATCGCGGCGGGCAGATCGCGGACCCGTTCGTTGCCGAACGCCTGCGCGAGGGCGCGGCCGAGGGCTCGTCGCACGGCCCGATCATCGCCGGCGGGATCGTCGCCGCGTCCGATCGACCGACCATCCATTCGGAGGACCACGCCGACCGCCTCGGCGCCCGCGATCTCGATCCGGGATTCTTCGGACGTCTCGGCGGGAAGCGCGTTCGCATCGAGCCAGGCCCTCGCCCGAAGCCAGCCGGAGACGGCCTCCTCCATGGACGGTGGTTTCGCGGTCGCCAGTCCCGTGAACACGAGAATGGAAAGCATCACGACCGTCCGAGAACCGAATGAGGCTCGGTCGCGGAAGGCGTTTCCGGGGACGGCATCGGGGGGGGTTCTGATCATGCGGGCTGGCGGTTCATGTCGGTGCCGTGGAATCGACGTCGGCTCTTGCGTCGCGACGCGGACGAGGCAGACTCGAGTGTTCGAAAACCAAAGATCGGAGAATACCCCATGCTCGCTTTCCAGCTGTTCCAGTTCTCGGCCCATCGTCGTCGCCTCGTCATGCTCACCAGTCTCACCTTCATGGCGATGTGCTGAACCCAACACAAGACTCTCTCTCGCGGGAGGATCGGTGACCCCGCCCTAAGGTCGCATGCCGGTCCCCACGAAATGCGGGCCCGTCCTCGGAAGGACGGGCCCGCGTGTTCTTCGACCTTCGAACGAACCGGCGAGTGATCAGAACTGGATCTTGTCGGTACCCATGGCACCGTGGTCATCCATGCCACCACGCTTGGGTGACGGGTTCTCGAAGCCGTCGGCACCGATGTCGGCGGAATAGTCGGTGGTGTCGTTCGCACCCCACTGCGCCCGCTTGAGGCTCAGGCCGATCTTCCGATCGTCGATGTCGACGCGGAGGATCTTGACGTCCACCTCGTCGTCGACCTTGACCACGTCCTGCGGGTTCTCGATCTTCTGATCGGAGAGTTCGGAGATGTGGAGAAGACCTTCGAGGTTGTCCTCGAGCTCGACGAAGACACCGAAGTTGGTGATCTTCGTGACCTTGCCCTTGACGATCATGCCGGGGCGGTACGCGGTCGGGATCGCTTCGATCCACGGGTCCTCGCTGAGCTGCTTCAGGCCGAGACCGACCCGCTGCTTCTCCTGATCGACCTCGATGACCACGCACTTGACGACCTCGCCCTTCTGGAAGATCTCGTTCGGGTGAGCGACCTTCTTGGTCCAGGAGATGTCGGAGACGTGGAGCAGGCCGTCGATGCCCGGCTCGATCTCGATGAACGCGCCGTAGTTCGCGAGGTTCCGAACCTTGCCCTCGATGATCGTGCCCGGGGGGTACTTCTCGGCGACGAGTTCCCAGGGGTTGACCTCGGTCTGCTTCATGCCGAGGGAGATCTCGAGCTTCTCCTTGTCGATGTCGAGCACCACGACCTCGACCTCGTCTCCCACCTGCACGCATTCGCTGGGGTGGTTGATGCGACGGGTCCAGGACATCTCGGAGATGTGCACGAGGCCTTCGATGCCCTCTTCGATGCGGACGAAGGCGCCGTAGGTCATCAGATTGACCACGGAACCCTTCACGCGGCAGCCGATCGGGTACTTGCCCTCGATCTCCTCCCACGGCGACGCTTCGAGCTGCTTGAGCCCGAGCGCGATCTTCTCCTTCTCGCGGTCGATGTTGAGGATCTTGACCTCCATCTCCTGGCCGATTCGCACGACCT
>JAACEA010000234.1 GCA_009936695.1 Planctomycetia bacterium | reverse complement strand
CTACTTCATGGGCTACTCGGCGGGCGGTGACGGGGTGTACCAGCTCGCGCCCCGGATGGCGGATCGACTGGCCGCCGCCGCGATGATGGCCGGACACCCCAACGAGACGAAGCCGGACGGCCTTCGAAACCTTCCCTTCACGCTTCACATGGGGGGCAAGGACGGCGCCTACGACCGCAACAAGATCGCCCGGAACTGGAAGGTGATGCTCGCGGACCTCACAGCCGGCGACGAGGGAGGCTACCCGCACGAGGTGGTCATTCACGAGGGCAAGGGACACTGGATGGAACGCGAGGACGCGGTCGCGGTTCCCTGGATGGCACAGCACCGCCGCATCTCGCGCCCCGAACGCATCGTCTGGCTGCAGGACGACGTGACGCATTCGCGTTTCTACTGGCTCGCGGTCGACGAGCCGAAGGCCCGTGAACGAATCGTCGTGGAGCGATCCGGCAACGTGATCGACATCCTCGAAGGTGGCGAGCGCGGACTCCGCATCAGGCTCGATGATTCGATGGTCGATCTGAACGCGCCCGTGACCGTGCGGCGGGGCGGTGCGGTGGTGTTCGAGGGCATGGCGCCGAGAAGCCGCGAAGTGATCGATCGCACATTGAAGGAACGCGGCGACCCGGCGGGTGTGTACACCGCGGAAGTCATCGTGCCGCCAGCGGCCTCGGGACGAAAGTGACGCCCGACGTGCACGGAGAGAGAACGCGTGTCACCCTGATCGGCGACGGCATGATCGCACAACGGGTCCTCGACCGGTTGATCGCGACGGGCTTCGAGATCGTGACCTGTCTTCCGGGGGGCGAAGGCTCGATCGATCCGCGCGATCCGCGCGGTCGGTCAGTGGATGAACGCGATCATGAATTCTCCAGGCTGCTGCTGGGATCGCTCGCCACCCACCGCCCCGAACCGGAATCGATGGCGGTGAGGCTGGTGACGCGGCGCCGACGCAGGCGTCTCTATGCCGCTTGGTGGCGGCTCGCACGCGGAGGCATCGATCACGAACCCGTCGATCTGGACGAGCACGAGGACTTCTTTCGATTCGGCTCGGAATCCCTGCTCGCCGATGTGATCCAGCGACATCTCGAAGCGTCGGTCGCCGGCTCGTCATCCTGACGAGGCGAAGCCTCGCGATGGCTTCGCCCTCGCGCAATGAAACGGGACCCGGCGAGTGCCGGGTCCCGTCTTCTGATTCGACGAACGAATGATCGTCCGAGGTCCTGCTCAGTCGCGTCGTCGACGACCGGCGAGGCCGGCCATGCCGAGAAGCGCGAGCGCGCCGGGGGCCGGCACCGCCTGGATGTTGAAGACGTAGTTGATCCCGTTCAGGTTCGATGACTCGAGGAAGTCGATCCCGAGGCCCGCGGTCTGGTAGAACGAGGTCGGATCCGGATAGGGAAACGGCGAAGTGCCGAAGTTGATCGCGGTCGTCTCTTCGCCACCCATGGTGTCGTAGTACGTCTGCGTGCCCGATTCCACCATCCACTCGGTGCCGAGCGCAATGCCGTCCGCGGGGAACGGGCCGCCGCCGGTTCGGAATCCGATGTCGAAGTACTGGATGTTGGCGGTACGACCGCTCGGCAGGGTCATCGCCAGCGGCTCGATGTGGCTGAAGAAGCTCGCGCCGTCCGAGGTCGACCAGTCGACGGTCACCTGGAACATGCCGTCACCGAGGTCGGCCGTCGTCGCGGCGACCTGGTACGCCGAAGCGCTCTGGGTGACCAGGTTGAAGAGGGCGGTCGGGCCGGAGTTGGTCGTGGGGGTGTATCCGGGGAACGTGGTCGCACCGAACGTGTACAGATTGAGATCGGCGAAGTCGGGGGCACCGGTATCGGGATCGACCCAGCTGGTGGCGACGCCGGCGGTGAACGTGTCCGAGACGGCGGTGGTGGTGGCGAAGCCGACGGCGGCGACGGCGATGGACGCGAAAGCGAGACGCATGAGATTCTCCTTCTCTACGATCGGGATGTGGGACGCGGAGCCCTGACATACGGGTCTCCGCGCCCCAACTTAGTTGGGTCGCATTCGATTCAGGCCATGTCTGGGGCGGGGGGGCGATTTTG
>JAACEA010000233.1 GCA_009936695.1 Planctomycetia bacterium | reverse complement strand
TCTTCCGTCTCCGACTCGGTCTTCTTCGGAGCGATCGCGAGTCGGTTCTTGTCCTGATCGATGGACGCCTCGAGACCTTCGATCGTCTCGCCGTCCACCAGCACGTCGAACTCACCACCGATCGGGAACCGGGGCGGAACCTTGACTTCGCTTCGGCGGCCGGCGACCCAGACCTCGCGGATGTTCGAACCGTCCTTGAAGATCTCACCATCCATCACGACGAGATTCGCGAGGCCTCCGGAACGAATCGTGCCCGCGACGTCCTCGATGCCGAGGAGTCGGGCGGGGCGGGTCGTGATGCAGGCGAGCGCCTCGTCCGCGCCGAGGCCGGCTTCGATGGTCTTCCGGACCGAGGCGTGGAAGCTGCCGGGGCTGTCGAGTCGATGCGTGGTGAAGGCCACCGGAATGCCGGCCTCCAGAAGCCGACGGGGATTCGACGTGGCGTGCTTCCAGGTCTGCAGGTCACGAAGCGTGACCCGGTCCGCGGTGTACGGATCCTTGACCGCGGGGGCTTCGGGGAACTTCAAGGGCGTGATGACCGGCAGGCCAGTCTCCGCGATCTCCCGGGCCCGGCGGAATTCCATGCCCGAGCCGAGCACAACGCCGTTCAATTCGTATTCATCGATGATTCGTGCGGCTCGGAGGGCGTCCAGTTCGGAGTCGGCGTCGAAGACCACGATCTGGTCACCGCCGATCGCGCCCTGGAGAGCGTCGAGGGCATCGGACTGTTCCGGCGGCTCCATGCCGTCGGCATCGTCGAGGTACATCGCCCGATTGCGGGCGTGCCAGTCGGCCTCCGCGAACGTCTGGCGAAGCAACGCGATGGCGCCCATCTTCGATCCCGGATAGGAGCCACCCCAGCCGCCCGTCTCGAAGGCGGCGAAGAGCATGCCGTCCTCGGTGAGCGGTCTGGCATCGACGTCTCGATCGGCGAGCATCACCACGGCGCCGCTTCCCCGCAGGATTCCGTTCTGAGGAAGGACCTGGGCGATCGTGAAACCCTGTTCCCGGAGCGCCTTCCGTCCACCGGCGTCGATGGTCGTGGTGTTCCGCATGTCGACCTGAGGTACGATCCGGTCGTTCCAGTGACTCCCGGCGGCGGACTTGGCCTGATCAAGCACCGAACCCGCACCGCGAACCACGGCAGGATCGATGAAGCCGGGGTAGACGAAGTGGTCATCGAGAATCCGGACGCGATATCCCGCCGGGACGTCGAGATCCGCGCCGATCGCCTCGACGAGGCCGTCCCGCAGCAGGACCGTGGCACCATCGATGCGTTCACCGGGTCGGGGAACGACGGTCACGCCCACCAGCGCGTCGCGCCGGATCTCGGGAGAACGGATGTCGTCAGGCGGGGGGGTGTGTTGGGCGAATGCTGGAGAGAACGCCATGGCCGCCGCCAACAGCGGGGCCGTGAGGTGGAATCGAATCTTCACGATGGTGCTCCTGGAGGCCCCGTCCGGACATTGACGCAACCGATACTCATGGTAGGCCCGAGCGACGAAAAAGTTGCGTCCAGGCGGCGTTCCAGGGGGCCGACACCAAGAAAAACCGTCGCCCCGGGGGGGCGACGGTTTCGTGGTCTTTGCGGTGCTTTCGGCCGAAATCAGGAGAGCACGTGATCGATCATGCGGTCGACCGCGGCACCGAGACGTTCCTCGGTGTCGTAGGTTCCCGCCGCGATCTGGGACTGGATCGTGGCGATCCGGCCCGTGGATTCGGTGGTAGGCGTCTGAAGACCCGCGTATCGGCGTGCCTGGGCGGACAGCTCCACGGCGTCCTCGGATCGTCTACCGAATCGATCGGTCTTGGATTCCTGGGGGCGAGGTGAGGATTCGGTGGCGTCCGGTCGCTGAAGGCGAGCCGCTGACGAACCACGGTTTCCGGCGATGTTGGCGATGTCGGACATGGGTCTTGATACCTCGGCGACTCTGGGTGAAGTCGCAAGTCTGGGGTGAAACTGCTTCCTGGATGCTTCGCTACGCGGGGAGGCGAGGGGGGGTTCGTTTGCCTCTCCGTGCTGACATTCATATCGTCGTCTTGAGTCGAATTACTTGAGTGGGGTATGATTCCCCGCCGAGCCTCGCAAGTCGATTCCTGGAACGGATTTATGAAATCCCCGGGGGCGTCGATTCCTTTCCGTGCGTTCCCTTGGAGACGGCCTCGATGACCGATCAGAACGGCGTGTCCCGTAATCACCCCATGCCCCGATCGCGAGCCGCGATATTTCACGGACGTGGGTTGATTCGTGGGGGTCGTATCTCGGTCCTCGCAATTACTTCGATTTTGATGATTTTTCCGGCGGCCTGCGGTGAGAAGGACAAGAAGGGCGATTCCGCGGTCCGCGGCGATGCTCCACGGCGTCTGAATGCGACCGCTGGCCTCATGAATGAAGGGGATGAGATCTTCCTGGACGCTCGAACCGAGGCGATGGCATCCGAATTCGGGGATGAGACGGGTCCGGCTGCCGTCGACGCCCGGTCCCGCGGTCGGTGGTCGTTGATGCTGGTGACGGTGGGAGGCGATGCCCACCCGCTTCAGGCGCGGTCGATTCGCGAGGACATCGTTCGAACCTTCCCGGAACTGCGCGAGATCTTCATCCGATCCACGAGCCGGGGATCCGCGATCTGGCTCGGCCGGTTCGCGAGCGCCGCGGATCCGGCCGCGGTCGCGGCGCGAGATCGCATCAAGTCGATGCAACGCAATGGACGCCCCGCCTTCCCGCGGGCATTCCTCTCCGTGCTGCCCGATGACTCTCCGATGGGGGAACGCGACCTGCGTCGGCTTCGCATGATGTACCCGAGGGTCGATCCGCTCTACACGCTGCAGGTCGCCTGCTGGGGGACGTTCGGCACCGACGAGATCTCGTGGCAGGAGGTTCAGGATGCCGCTGAGGCGAAGTGTGTCGAGCTGGGACGGCGCGGTTTCGACGCGTGGTACCACCATGATTCCGTGACCGAGATGAGTGTCGTCACCGTGGGGGTGTTCGACAGCCGCGCCTATGACGGACGCAGCACGCTGTTCTCCCCGGAGGTCGAAGCGCTGTTCAAGGATTTTCCGGTGCATCTGATCAACGGTGAGGAGGCGGCCATCGAGCTCCGTCCCGGAGACACCTCGACCCGGGTCCCCCAGCAATGCAGGCTGGTTTCGGTTCCGGAGGCGCCGTGAAGAAGAAGGACGACCTCCCGCGGGTTCCCGGATCGAAGGGCGATCCGCGCGGGCACGATCCGATCCTCGGACAGGCGTCCGCGGTCGACGAACTTCGCGTCGCGCTTCGTGGTGGTCGTGTTCCGCAGGCCTGGATCTTTCATGGCGCGTCCGGCGTCGGAAAGACGTCGACGGCGATCCGTTTCGCGCGGCTCCTGCTCGAACCCGAACCGACTCCCGCCGAGATCGAGGACTTCGCACCGCCACTCGATTCCGAGGCGGCGCAGTTGATCGACGCCGGAACCCATCCCGATCTGAAGGTCATCCGGAAGGAACTCGCGGCGGACAGTGATTCCACGAGGCTTCGTGCGTCGAAGCAGTCGAACATCCCGATCGGCGTGCTCCGAGAGCACATGCTCGGCGGCGAGGTCGATGGCAAGCAGTACGAGGCCGTGCATGCCCGAACGCCGTACAAGGGCGTTCGGCGGGTGTTCATCATCGAGGAGGCGGAGCTGCTCGACCAGGTCGGGCAGAACGCGCTCCTGAAGACACTCGAGGAGCCGGCGTCACGAGTGGTGATCATCCTCGTCACGACGCGGGAGGAGCGCCTGCTCCCGACGGTCCGAAGCCGCTGTCGACGCGTCGGCTTCCGCGGTCTCGACGAAGATGCGATGAATGCGTGGCTCGACGGCCGGCCGGCCGCCGTCGACGGGGCGAGTCGTGAATGGCTTCTCGCCTTCGCGGACGGGAGCCCCGGACGACTCGAGATGGCGGAATCGAGCGGCATGCTCCACTGGAGCACCACGGTCGCGCCGGGAATGGCCCGACTCGAGGCCGGGGAGTGGCCGGCGAACTTCGCGGACACGCTTCACGAGCTCGTCGACGAGTACGCGAAGAGCGTTGTCAAGGCGGACAAGCGTGCATCGAAGGAAGCGGCGAACAAGGCGGGGCTCGCGCATCTCGCCGCGGTGCTCGCGACGCGGCTTCGGCTCGGGCTCGACGCGTCGGCGACCGCCGGCGACGACGAGGCCGTCGAACGGATCGCACGGGCGATCGAGCGAATCGCCGACGCGGAGTTCCAGATCGGGCGCAACGTCAACATGAAGTTCGTGCTGGCCGAACTGGTCGCCGGAATGGCGGACGACTTCGGCGTCGGTGCGATGGCCGGTGCGTCGTGAACGGATCGCCGATCGACGGGCTCGAGATCGAACGAAAGTGGCTCCTTCATCGACTGCCGGCCCGGCTCGAGGATCCCGCCCGACCTCCGGGCGCGGGTGACGAGCGTTGGGAGATCCGCCAGGGATATCTCGGGGCACCCTCCGAATCGGACCTCGCGGCTGCGGCGCAGCGCGCGGCCTCCGACTCCGAGGTTCCGAGCCTCGGTCGGATCCGCGAGATCCGCACCAGCGACGGAAGGGTCCGGCACCTGCACACGCTCAAGGGTGGAGGGGGTCTGGTCCGCCGGGAGATCGAACGGCCGATGACCGCGGCCGCGTTCGAAGCGGCGTGGGCCGGGACGGCGGGTCGCCGCATCGAGAAGGTGCGATGGCGGATCCCGGAAGCGGGGCTCCTCTGGGAGATCGACCGGTTTCAGACGCCGGCCCTGGTCCTCGCGGAAGTCGAGGCGATCGACCGGGAAACCGCCCTCGCGATCCGGCCTCCGGCCTGGCTGGCGGCGTGCATCGATCGCGAAGTCACCAACGACCCCGAATTCACCAATGCCGAGCTGGCATTTCGATCCGGGCGACTCGGTGGTGGTTCGTCCATCGGGAATGACGTCGCCTCGGAATGACTGGGATCGCCGCTCGGATTCGCTACCATGTTCCGTCCCCGTGACCGTCTTCCGAAGAGGACGCTCCGGGCCGACGGAGATCTGGTTTGGCGAACTTCAACTGTGCGATCGTGACCCCTTCCGAGCAGATCCTGGACGACGAGGTCGTCGAGGTGGAGTTCCCGCAATGGGACGGCCAGCGCGGCATCCTCACCGGTGCGGCACCGTTCGTCGGACGGCTTGGTGCCGGTCGTCTGCGAATCCGCTACGAGCAGGGTCCCGAGAAGAACTTCCTGCTTGCCGGCGGCTTCGCCGAGATGCATGACAACCGACTGGTGCTCGTGGCCGATGAGATCGTCCCCGTCGCCGAGATCGATCCGGCGGCCGCGAAGTCGCGTTTCGACGCGGCCGTGGCCGCGATCGCGGAACCCGGAACGCATTCCCCCGAGGCCCGCGAGCGTCTCGAACACGAACGCGAGGTCGCCGCGGCGGCGTTGTCGCTCGCCGGTTCGGCCGGCTGATCCGCACGACGGTTCCCGCAGGCTTTCCAGAATGGTGATGTTGATCGAGCCCTCCCGAATCGAGATTCGAGGGGGTCGTCGACGCCTTCATCACGCTCGAACGTGGGCGGGTTGTTCTCGAGCGCGGTACGCTCCGAGTCGGAGGGAACCGATTCACGGATCCCGCTCGTTCCGTCGCGAGAAGCACGCATGTCCGACGATCATGACTTGAAGTTGCGGGTCGAAGCGGTGGTGATGACCGCGGATCGCCCACTTGGCGAGCGGAAGATCGCCTCGATTCTCGACCTGCTCGCCGACGCTCGCGACGTCGATGACGCGGCGGACGATGACGGCTCGGTCGGGCCCGGTCCGGTGGCGTCGATCAGGGACGCGATCGAAGCCTTGAACGCGGACTACGAGGCCGCGAATCGCAGCTTCCGGATCGAAAGAGTGGCGGGCGGATTGCAGGTCCTCACGCTTCCTGCGTACGCCGCCGACATCGCACGGCTCAAGGGCGTTCGTCAGCAGTCACGATTGAGTCAGGCGGCGCTCGAGACGCTCGCGATCATCGCCTATCGCCAGCCGATCCTGAGGGCCGACCTCGAATCGATCCGAGGCGTCGCCTCCGGGGAGGTCCTCCGGGGCCTGATGGAGCGACGTCTGGTCAGGATCGCGGGACGGGCCGAAGAGGTCGGTCGGCCGATGCTCTACGGGACCACCCGTGAGTTCCTCGAGGTCTTCGGCCTGGCGACGCTGGACGATCTTCCGCAGGCGAAGGAACTCCGCCCCGCGGCGCCGTCTTCGCCGAGGAAGAAGGACGTGGCCGACGACGCGGGGGAACACGTCGAGGTGGAGTCGACGACCCCGGCGGGGGAGACCGTCGGCGAAGCGCAGTCGGCCGGCGCCGACGACGACTGAACCGAACGTCGACGCGAATTCGAATCCACGGAAATGACGGCGGCCTCCCCGTAGAGGGAAGGCCGCCATCACTGGTGTAGGGAATGATCGATCGAGCGTGAAAGGGCGCTGCTCGAAGGTGGTTCGATGCGTGTCAGGCTCGTCGTCGACGCCGGTTGAAACCGGCGATTCCGAAGAGCGCGAGCGTCGCGGGGGTTGGAATCTGCCCGACGAAGGTGCTGGTGATGGCGACGGTGTCGCCGGCGCCGAGCAGGAAGTCGAGGGCCACGCCCATCGAGGCGGTGGGTGAGATCCCCTCCAGGCTCGGGATGGGTTCGCCGAAGGCCGCCGCGGGGATCGCCGCGGATTCGAACGGATCGGTGGTGATCAGGAAGGGATCTTCGATCAGCTGCGCGATGGTCGTACCGTCGACGGATGCGGACCAGAACGAGGAGCCTTCGCCGAGGCCTGCGAGGAGGCCGCCTCCGGCTTCACCGGTGAGTGTTCCACCAACGCTGCCTCCGTAGAGGGCCGCGCCGTCACCGAAGATGGTCGGCATCAGGATCGAAAGCGAGAACTCGGAGTCGGCGGCCAGGAGATTGGTCACCCCGATCGTGCTCCCAAGAAGCTGGAAGCCGCCGTTCGATCCGTTGTTGTTGACCGTCATCACCCAGTCGATCGAGAATCCGACGTCCGAGGTCGTCGCGGCGTAGCTGTAGAGGCCGCCACCGAGGTCCGTGCCGACGAGGGTTCCGTTGTAGGCGACGCCGTCGACGACCCAGTCGACCGAAAGGTCGGGCCCGTCTTCGAAGCCGGCGGACGCGGATGCGGACATCAGCAGGATTCCACCTGCCAGCAGGCCCGTTCGAGCGATTCCCAGGCCTGATCCAAGTCTTGAAGTCGTGATCACGTGTCAACCCCTTTTCGATTCCTCGCGTGCCGTTGAAGCACGCTCGCGCGGAACCAGTTCTTCCGGCCCGACGCGATTCCGCATCCGACCAAACACTTCCCTCGACCGAATCGCAAACTGATGCGTTCGGTCCTGTTCCGTGGTAATCGTGCCCCGTCAGTTCGCCTTTTCAAGCGACGATGGAGGACGGTCACCAGGTTCTTCGAAGCCACATCCGGTCGTGCCGTCTGCGGCGGTTATCGGCGCCGAAACGCCTCGGTTCAGTCACGTC
>JAACEA010000232.1 GCA_009936695.1 Planctomycetia bacterium | reverse complement strand
GCTGTTCTTCCTCGTCTGCATGTTCCTCGAAGCTCCGTATGGGTTCTCTGACCCACCCCGGTGAGGAATCCTATCGCCTGCTCGGGGCGTGGCTACTTCAAAGCCAGAAATTTCTCGCCGCGGTGGCTGCGTCAAAAAAGGGGTTTTTGACCACACTGAGAAGACTGACGACATATTCCGACAATTTCCCCCGCCTTTTGTTCGCAAGACTTGTGGCGGAGACTATATTTTTTGTGACTTTCTTATTCAGACTCTTTCGTCCGGGGTCTTGGTACTCGCTTCGGCTTTTGCCGAGACCCCCTTCAAGCCTCTCGGTTCTTCGGAACCGAGAGGCTTCTTATCGGCGTTGATCGCGGCGCAGTGGGCAGCCAGCTCGATTCTTCTGCCGGGTGTCGGTCCGTGGCGTCGATGACACGACATATGAAGCCCGTCGACGCGATCGTTCTTGGCCTGGGCGGCATGGGGGCCTCGACGCTGGCAGCGCTCTCGCGGCGAGGAGTCGACGCGCTCGGCATCGATCAGGAACCCCTGCCTCATGCCCGAGGGAGTTCACACGGGGGAAGTCGGATCATTCGCCGGGCGTACTTCGAGCATGCTGACTACGTCCCGCTCCTGAATGCATCCTTCGAAGGCTGGCGGCGATTGGAGCAGGCGTCCGGCTCGACCTGTCTTCATCGGACCGGCGTGCTTCTGGTGGGGCCGGCCGACTCCACGATCATCCAGGCGTCGCGATCGAGCGCGGATGCTCACGGCGTACCGGTGGAACTGTTCGACCCGGATCGGATGCGACGCCGGTTCCCTCAGTTCGCGCGTGATCGGGGGTGGTGGGGGCTCTTCGAGCCGGATGCGGGATTCGTCGATCCGGAGGCCGGCGTCCACGCCCATCTTGCGATGGCCCGGCGGTCGGGTGCCTCGATTCGCAGGCCGATGAAGGTCATCTCCGTCGATGGCGACGACCATGAGGCGGTGGTCCGGACGGACCGCGAGGAGATCCGGACGAATCGACTCGTGGTGGCCGCGGGCGCATGGACCTCATCGCTGCTCGGTGATCACCTGTCGGTGCCGCTGATCCCGAACCGGAAGGCCATGGTCTGGTTCGAGCCGGTGGATCCCCGTGCCTGCTCGCCGGCGGAGATGCCCGCCTGGCTGATCGACGACGGCCATGCCGCTGGATGCTATTACGGCGTTCCGGCCTGGCCGGGGCAATCGGCTCCACTCGGGGTGAAGATCGGTCTTCACGGTCCCGGAAGCGTGGTGGATCCAGATGCATCCCACGAGATCACGGAGATCACGCCCGAGGTGGTCGATCGATTCACCGTGGATCTCGCGGATCGCCTCCCCGGCGTTCTCAAAGGCCCGATCGCCGCGCAGGCGTGCCTCTACACGATGAGTCCCGACGAGCACTTCGTTGTCGACCGTCTTCCCGGTCGGGGCTCGATGGTCGTGGTCGGCGGATTCAGCGGACACGGGTACAAGTTCGCGCCGGTCATCGGAGAGACCGCCGCCGACCTCGCGATCGACGGAGCCACGGCGCAGCCGGCCGGGTTCCTGGGGCTTGATCGATTTCGCGAAGATCAGCTCGAGTGAGTCCGCTATTCTCAAGAAGAGGGCGGCTGCTCGTGCCGCCTCGCAATCCGGAGTCCCTCGAATGAAGATGCCCCTTCCGAAACCACCCTGCGCTCGTGCCGCATCGATCGCGCTGATGCTCCTCGTCGTCTTCGTCTCGCATGGGAAGGCCACGGCGCAGCTCGACACGAACTTCGAGCCCCGGACCTTCGCGGGCTCGCCCACGCTGGCCCGTGCCGTCGCGCAGCCGGCGAAGGAGGGTGGGCCGGTACTGTTCCGCAACTACCGGTTCGACTCCGACGGCGTGCTGACGGCGATCGAACAGGGCACCGATGCGATGGGAACGACTCTGGAGGTCTCGTTCGAGTCGGACTCGGAGGGCCGGCCGGTGCGAATGACCACGGTGTTCATGGGAAACACGGGCTGGATCGAGACCTTCGAATACGACGATGACGGGCGACTCGTCGAGTGGACGAAGACCAACCCGCGGGCGAACACGGTGATCGAGTCCCGTCGGCACGTCCATGACGAGGACGGACGGCGGATCCGCACGGTGTCGACCCGGGCGGGGCGACCGTCCGAGGACACCGATCGGACCTTCAACGAGGCCGGCAAGGTCGTACTCGAGCGGACCACCTCCGAGGGCAAGATCGTCCGGGAGGAGGTCTTCGACTACGACGAGCGTGGATGTCTGGTCGGGACCAACGTCACCATGTCGAAGGGACGGCAATCGTCACGTCGATGGGAACGAGGGCCGGATTGTCGAAGCGTCCGGGAGACCGTTCGATCCTTCGCGGGCAAGACGACCGTCATCGAAACGACCTTCGACGACAAGGGCAATCCGGTCAGCGAGACCACGCTGCGTGAGGGCGCGACTCGCCCCGGCGTGATCACCTGGAGCTTCGAGTATCCCGCGGTGGCCGTTCCCGAGCGTGGGGAATCGGAAGGGCCGTGAGCCTGCTCGCCACCATCAGGAATCACCGCGCGGGGGGAGATCGGGTGGATACCATCTTCTCGTCGACGTCAACCATCCGGTGGCCGGTCCTGTCCTGACGGGAACGGCCACGCATCCTGACTTTCAAGGACTGGACGAATTCCTCATGTTCCGACTCCGGCGATCCCATCTCTCCACGCTCGTGCTGATCTCGAGCGCGGCCGCGCTTTCGGCGTGTGCTTCGAATTCCGCGTCCCGGGGAGCCGATTCCGTGGAGGCGATCCATCCCGACGCGGTGACGGAGATCTCGATCAACGTCGGCAGTTCGGTCGCCCTGATGCTTCCGGGCAACGCAGGCACGGGCTACGAATGGGTGCTCGCGGGCGATCTCCCCGGGTTCCTTCGTCAGCGCGGCGTCTCCGAGTTCGTGGCGAAGGATATCTCCAAGGTGGGTTCGCAAGGCGACACCAGATTCGTCTTCGAGGCGATGGAGACCGGGGAGGGGGCGATCCGGTTCCACTACCTCCGTTCGTGGAAGCAGGACGCGAAGCCGGCGCGATGGGCCGAGGCCGACATCACCGCCATCGTCGCGAAGTCCGGCGGCGGTTGATCGGCCGCATCGTCGGCCCGGCATGGGCGCCGTCCAGCTCCCACAAAGTTGAAATGAAAGTCCCCCGTCGCGTCTTCTCCGTGGACGGCGGTTCGGGATGGCTCGCCGCGCGATCGGATCAAAACGGGATCGGAGGCGACATGCACCTGTTCGACATGCTGGGAATCGAAGTCGAGGGGCCCGAGGGCCCGGTTCAGGTCGAGGCGACCTTCGCGGCACTGCCTCCGAATCACGGTGGTCCGACGATCTGCACGCGGGAGCGATTTCTTGGAGAGGTTCGTGATCGGGCGGGCCGTCGATGGCATGCCATGATCGAGGACCGCCACGCCCGGTTCCTCGGCCCGGCCGACGAATGATCCCGACGCCCGCGTCGATCAGGGCGGTGTCACCACCGGGGCCGAGCCGCCGTGACGATGCACCAGCAGCCCGCCCTCATGGGCGGTGAGCCCGATCAGCCCCGCGTTCAGGAACACGAACGCGGCCGACGCGATTCCAAGACCGAGGCGGAACCGGCGCCTCGGAACGAGCGTCATGGCGACGAGGCCGGCGTTGGCGGCGAGGAGGATCGGAATGATCTCTCCGCGACTCGCATGATCGGCCAGGACGTCGCGGGCCACGTCGGTACGGAGTCTGGTTTCCACGATCGGTTCCGCGGCTTCACCGGCTTCGCCCGCCTGCCACGCCACGACCGCGGTTGCGAAGAGCACGATCGCGAGCACCAGCCGGTAGGTGACGGCCGGACGTCCCGGAATCCCACAGAGGGCGAGCACGAACGGGACCGCGAGGACCGAGATCGCGATCGGGAAGTGCACGAGCATCGCATGACGGGTCACGGGGTCTGCAAAGGACTGGCGAAGGCTCTCGAGAAGGTCCGACATCGTGTGCGGTTCCGAAGGGTGTAGGCTGGGAGCCGGATTGGTGTTCCGAGCCCCTCGATGGAGCCTACCACCGTGAATCGATGCATCGCACACCGGTTTCTCCTGAGGCTCGGTCTCGTATTGGTCGTCGGCGGATCCGCCGACGCGGTCGACGAGCCTTCGCCCGAGCGCCCCTTCGTCTTCGAGCGGGCGGTGTGGCACGGGGTGGATGACGCACCGTGGTCCATCGACGCGGCGGCGTTCGACGGTACGCCGGATCGCTCCGAGGTCGTCACGAGTCCGGTGGGGTTCGCCGACGCTGGTGACGGGTCGCGGCAGCGTCTGCGTGGCTGGATCGAGGCGCCTCGAACCGGGGCCTATCGATTCTCGATCGCGTCGGACGATGACGGGGTCCTGCTGCTTTCGACCTCGGAGGACCCGGCGAACGGGCGTCCCATCGCTTCGGTCCGTGGTTTCACGGGGCGGGACGAGTTCGATCGGCAGCCCACGCAGACCTCTCGTCCGATCGTGCTCATCAAGGGGCGGCGGTACCACCTCGAGGCACGCCAGCGGAACGTCGACGGCACGGGGCATCTCTCCGTGGCGTGGCAGGTTCCGGGGGGGCCTTCGGGCATCCACGTCCCGATCGGGATGCGTCTGGAGCCCGCGTTTCGACTGGAGGTCTGGAATGGGATCGCTCGTGGCGAGCCGTATCCACTCGAGGTGCTTCAAACCCCTCCGACCCGGGTCGAAGATCTCTATTCGATGTATTCCGCGGATGTCGGGACGAACGTCGCCACCCGGCTCCGGGGTCGATTCAGGGCTCCTGCATCCGGCCCGTACCGCTTTCAGGTCACGGCGGACGATCTCGCGACCCTCCGAATGAGACGGTCGGGCGAGTCCGGGGAATGGCGGTCGATCGCGGGCCTTTCCAGCTGGACGCCACCCGATGTCTGGACCGGCCGGACCGGCCAGGTGTCCGAGCCGGTGGAGCTGGGGGAGGGTGGAGTCGTCGAGCTGGAGGTGCTTCACTGGCAGGGAGCCGGTCCGGGGCACGTCGGTGTCGGGGTGAGCGGACCGAGTGGCCTCGATTCCCGGCCCCTCCGCGCCGTCTCGATTCCGGATCGAAAGGGAGAATCCGAAACCCAGTGAACCGGCGAACACGGCAACGAGTACCACCGAATCGCAGGAGCAACCCCGCTTCCGGTCACCGGTAGCGTTGGAAGCCCCTATTCTGTCATCACCAGGTCCGTCGATGCCTCTGAACGGTGTATGCATCTGCGGTCGAAATCAAGCTCCAAACCGTCCGGAGACCCGAATCATGGTCCGATCCAGAGCCCTTCTTCTCGCCGGGGTGACCGGCCTGACGTCCATCGTCGCCGCCATGCCGGCGACTGCGATGCAGGCCCCTCCGGGTGCCCGCGCGACCCAGGACTTTCCGCCGTTCGAGAAGATCTCGGAAGGCTTCACGGAAGTGGCCCCGGCCGACGGCGCCCGAGGCATGTACCGGATCTGGGTGAACAAGAAGACCCAGCGAACGCTCGCCGAGCTGCCCCGGAACTTCGAGAAGCAGGACCTCTTCATGGCTTGGACGGTCGCGTCCGGCGTGCAGACGTCCGCGGTCCAGACCGGGGACCAGTACGCCCGTTGGAAGCGATTCGGAAAGCGGCTCGCCCTCGTCGAGCCGAACTACGCGGTGATCTCCTCCGGTGACAAGCAGAGCAAGGACGCGACGCAGCGGGTCTTCACCGACCGCGTGATTCTCGAAGTCCCGATTCTCACGATGGGGCCCGGTGGCGGTCCGGTGATCGACCTGAACAGCCTCTTCGTGAATCAGGCGACCAGCTTCTTCGGTCGCGTCGCCGCGGGTGCCAACTCCAGGCTCGCGACGGTCGAGAAGGCGAAGACCTTCCCGGGCAACGTCGAGCTCTGCTACCAGATGCCCCTCAGCAGCGGTCGATTCGCGAAGCTCTACTACTCGATCGCGTTGATTCCCTCCAACACCGGCTATCGCCCCCGGGAGGCGGACGATCGCGTCGGCTACTTCACGACCAGCATCCAGGACCTGGGCGACCCGGCCGCGGACACCCCGTGGAAGCGATACGTCAATCGCTGGCATCTGGAGAAGGCGGACCCCAGTCTCAAGATGAGCCCGCCCAAGAAGCCCATCGTCTTCTACGTCGAGCACACCGTGCCGGTGCGCTATCGTCGCTGGGTCCGCGACGGCATTCTCGAGTGGAACAAGGCCTTCGAGGAGATCGGCATCGTCAACGCGGTCGAGGTCTACCAGCAGGACAAGCTGACCGGGGCCCACATGGACAAGGACCCCGAGGACGCGCGATACAACTTCATGGTCTGGACCAACGCGAACATGGGCTTCGCGATCGGACCCAGCCGGGTCCATCCCAAGACCGGTCAGATTCTCGACGCCGACATCGTCATGGATGAAGGCTTCGTCAGCTCCTGGGTCGACGGCTGGCAGCGCCAGATCCCCCATGCGGCGATGGAGAGCCTCGGCGCCGAGACGGTGGAGTGGCTGATCGACAATCCTGAATTCGATCCGCGGGTGATCCTCGCGGCCCCGCAGGATCGCGAGCAGGTGGCGACCGACATCGCGGCTCGTTACGAGGAACTTCGAGGCAAGGGCCTGCGAGCCATGCACCCGAGTCTCGACGGTCCCGGAAAGCTCGTCGCGGGCGCCGGCCCCGAAGGGCACGCCGTCGAAAGCGACGCTCACGCCTGCACGGCGTGCCAGAACGCGATGCGGAAGTCGATGGACGTCGCCTTCATGCGGATGAACGCCGAGCTGCTCGGTCTTTCGGACACGACGGATCCGGACGGCCAGAAGCTCGACGGAATCCCCGAGGAGTTCATCGGTCCCCTCCTCAAGGAGGTGATCATGCACGAGGTCGGGCACACGCTCGGTCTTCGGCACAACTTCGTCGGCTCCGAACTCGTCTCCTACGAGGAGATGAACAGCGATGGCTTCGATGGCCCCATCTCCTCGTCGGTGATGGACTACCTGCCGGTCAACATCGCATTCGGCGACGAGGTGGTGCAGGGACCGTGGACCACCACCACGCTCGGGCCCTACGACATGTGGGCGATCGCCTACGGGTACACCCCCGGCAAGACGGACGAGGTCCTCGCGCGTTGCGGTGAGCCCGCACTGCGGTACCTGACCGACGAGGACACCCAGGGGCCCGACCCCATGGCTCGTCGCTTCGACCATGCCCAGAACCCGCTCGACTACGTCGATGCCCAGCTCGCGATCGTCCAGGAACTTCGTGGCCGGATCATCGATGAGATGGTCGACGACGGCGAAGGCTGGTCCAAGGCCCGGGCCGGGTATCTCATGACCCTCTCGAAGCATCTCGGCGCGGTGAGCATCGCCGGAAACTGGATCGGCGGAAGCACCATCAACCGCGTCAAGAAGGGTGCGGAGATCGACCCGATCACCGACATCCCGGCCGATCAGCAGCGGCGGGCGCTGGCGGTCGTGCTCGATGCGACCACGCCCGACGCGGCCTACGGTCTGACTCCGGAACTGCTCCGGAAGATGACGGTCGAGAAGTGGTTCGACGGCGGTGGCATGAGAGCGGCGGCGATGGATCCCACCTTCGACGTCCACAACCGAATCGGCAGCGTCCAGAACACGGCGCTGACGCTGGTCCTCAATCCCACCACGCTGAACCGGATGTACGACAACGAGTTCCGGGCGGTCGAGGGTGAGGACGTGCTCACCATTCCGGAGACCATGGCGAGTGTGAAGGCCGCGGTCTGGACCGAGCTGGACGCTCGCCCGAACGGGAACCGCAGCAACACCGACGCGTACATCTCCAGTCTTCGTCGCAACCTCCAGCGTGCCCATCTTGAACGACTGGTGGCCCTCTCCGGCGGAAGTCCTCGCTTCGGTCCCTCCGAGGGCGCCGTCGCGAGTCTCTCTCGACAGCAGCTTCGCGAGCTCGACGAGCAGATCGGCGAAGTGCTGAGTCGGGACGGAAGCCGGCTCGACGCCTATTCACGAGCTCACCTCGCGGATGCCAAGGCGATCATCGATCGGGTCTTGAACGCGGATTACGTCTACAACTGATCCGTCGGGTCGTGCTCGAGCGATCCGGTTCGAAGAAACACGAGGAGGGCCGTCCACGGACGGCCCTCCTTTTTCGTGCAACGACCGGACCGGATCACGGTCTACTCGTCGGCCTTCGGGGCGTTGGCGTAGAACACCGCCTCGAAGTCGTACCACTTGATGGTCTTTTCGCCGAATGCGGGTCCGAACGACTCGGTGCTTCCGACGCGTCCGCTGCCGGCCCGCATCTTCGCGGATTCGTTTCCAGCGGAGTAGCTCGGCGCGAATCTCCACCAGTACGATCCCGCGCCGACTTCGGCCGCGGCGGCGCGAGCTTCCTTGTCACCGGGAAGTTCGCCGATCTCCATCTTCTTCGAGAACCGGCTGGTACCGAGTCGGGGTGCGTTCGTCTTGGCCACGATTCGAACCGGATCGCCCGTGGACGTCTGGCGTGTTCCCACGTAGTTCTCGATGAACGGATTCACGCATCCGCCGAGGGCGAGGACCCCGGTCACGAGCAAGGATCGGACGATCGGTCGAAGGCTTGATGGCATCACGAAATCCTGGGAGGCGAGGTCGGAGCGGATGGAATCGGCCGGTGATGCCGGATCCGTCGGGATGGCGATCAGTTCGCCGACTGAAGGATCCAGAACATCGCTCTCCGACGCTCCGGATCGACCGAGTCAGCGTACAGGATGGTGTTCAGACGGAGACGTTCCCCGTCGCACTTTTCCTGCATGGCCCGCCACGCCTCGACCTCCTCGGGCGTGGCGTCGCCCGCCGCCATCCGGCGATCGAGGTCGCCGAGGGCCGCTCGCATCTCGAGGTAGTCCGCCGCTTCCGCGCGAAAACCGGCGACCACCGGATCATCGTCCAGACTGACGGGTTCACCGAGGACGCCGACCCCGCCGTCCTCGGGTTCCACCGCCGGCATCTCGCCGCGATCGCAACCCGAAGCGAGCAGGATCGAGGCGAGCATCAGTCCGAGGGGTGGAAGTCCTCGTGGACCTGCTGAAGGAGTCATTGGTCGATTCACCAGCCGCCGTAGAGCGCGGCACTACCGGGGAAGAGTCGCTTGGACACCCAGTCCCAGTCCGGCCCCGGGTAGTAGATGTTGGTGAGCTGCGTCGGACTGTTGAAGGCGATCTCGATCGGCTCGGGGTGGGAGTAGCTCTTCCCGGCCCACTTGTGCCGCTCGACGTGCCCGTCGGCGAAGGCGAAGTTGAAGTACCCCGTGTCCCAGATCATGAGCTGGTCGATCCAGTCGGGGGTGTAGGGGTTGATGCCCCAGCCGTTGATGTTGTGTCCGCGGCGGTCATGCTCCGCGACCATCGAGATGGTGTCGGCGGGGCGGGGGATCCGGCTCCGGGTTCCGATCGACCACGAGGGTGGTCCGTTCCAGTCGCTCGTGCCT
>JAACEA010000231.1 GCA_009936695.1 Planctomycetia bacterium | reverse complement strand
GCGCTCGAAGGCCATGACGATCTCGCGAGCCACTCGATCGACGATCTCTGCCGGAACATCGCCGAGCTTCCCGACGCCGTCCGCGGCGCGGTTCGAAACAACGGTGGCGGCCACTTCAATCACAGCCTCTTCTGGACGATCCTCGGGCCCGCGAGCGAGTCCGGAGCACCGAGCGCGGAACTCGCGTCCGCAATCGACGCCGCATTCGGTTCGATGGACGAGATGAAGACCGCGTTCGCCAACGCCGGCGCGACCCGATTCGGCTCCGGCTGGGCGTGGCTCGGCGTGAAGCCGGGCGGCGGCCTCTGCATCTGCTCGACGCCGAATCAGGACAACCCGCTGATGACCGGCATGGTCGAATGCGGGTGCGTTCCGATCCTCGGCCTCGACGTCTGGGAGCACGCGTACTACCTCGAATACCAGAACCGTCGCCCGGACTACATCGCGGCCTTCTGGAACATCGTCAACTGGAGCGAGGTGAGCCGCCGGTTCGCCGCGGCGAACGGCTGATCGCCCGCCGCTTCGATCGACACACGAGACGGGCCGGACGCTTCGGCGTCCGGCCCGTCTCATCTTCGCCTCGATCGGGATTCCGTCTCAGCCGGCCGGCATGACGCCCGCGAGCATCGCGTCGAACGCTTCCGCGGTCCCGTTCACGGTTCCTTCAGGGCCGACCAGACGGACGAAGACCCGACGTCCGGGTGCCTCGATGATCGCGCCGATCTGGCCCTGGCCGGACCGCGGTGCCGCGGCCCCCATCGACTGGTAGCTGCCGGCGGTCTGAATCCGGGTGATCTTCATGCCACCGACCTCGGTCTTCGTGATCTCGGCGTCGGCCGGATCTCCTTCGGGCGTTCGGAACTGGTTCACCCACCGATCGATGTTCATGTCGGTCGGACCACCGTCCGTGCCGTTGAACAGCGAGAAGACGATCTCCGCGGCGCCACCACCGTCCGCCACGCCGGGGACGTCGTACTGGAGGGTGCGGAACCGCATCCGGGGCCGGGACCACACCCAGGTCGGCGGCTTCGGAAAGACCAGACCGCCGACTTCGGCGATTCCGGGATCGCTGGTGGCGGTGGAGACGGTCCAGCCGGGCGACGGAACCGCCGCGGCCGGCGTCGCATCGCCGCCGGGCGCCGGCGGACCGGCTTGCGGGACGCTGGGGACCGCGGGGGCCGGGGTGGCCGGGGTGGCCGCCGCCGTGTTGGCGGGTTTCGTCGACGCCGGCGGCTTCGGGGCGCCGGTCGGTCCGTCACCGCAGCCGGCGAGGGATCCGGCCACCGCGGTGGCGAGGGCCATCGAGGCGAGGCCGGAGATGTTCCGAGGGAGACCGGGCATGCGGATGGTCATGTTCGTTCCGTTTCGAACTGGTGGAGGGTGCCATGAATGGGCGGACGGTGAAGGGACCGTCCACGGTCGTACGATACCGCGATGAAGTTCGACGCCCCACGGTCATCGGATCCACGCGACCCGGCCATCCGGCTCCGCAATGTCGTCTTGGACGGACGCCCGGTGGACATCCGGTGCGACCACGGTCGCATCACCGCGATCGAGCCCGCTGGCTCGACCGATGCCACCGGGGAGATCCTCGACGGCGGCGGTGGAGTCGTGCTGCCGGGATTCGTCGACACGCACCTGCACCTCGTGCTCGCCGCCGCCGCGATGGAACAGGTCGATCTCGCCCGGTGCACGAGTCGGGCCGACTTCGAGCGTCGACTCGCCGAACGGGCCGCGACGCTTCCGACCCAAGGCCCCGACGCGTGGCTCCTCGGTCACGGCTGGCTGGAGACCGACTGGGGGGGCGACCTTCCCGATCGTTCGTGGCTCGAGGCGTGCGGCGACCGGCCGGTCGTCTGCTTCAAGCACGATCACCACGCGGTGCTGGTCAACGACGTCGTGCTCGCGATGCTCGGTGATGCCGAGGCGCCGCCGGGGGGCACCATCGTGAAGAACGCCGACAGCCGGCCGAGCGGCCTCCTGCTCGAGTCCGCCGCCTGGCAACTCGTGAACCCGATCGTCCCGAAGCCGTCGATCGAGAACCGGCGTCGCACGACGATCGCGGCGAGCCGGCATCTCGCCTCCCTCGGAATCACGCAGGTCGGCACGATGACGTACGCGGAGGACGTCATCGACGTGCTCGACGCCATCCGCGACGAACTCGCGGTCGGGGTGGCGGTGACCATGCTCGATCGGACGCTTCCGATCGACGAACCGCTGGGCCGACTCGAGGCGCTCGAACGCGATGATCGAGTCCGGCTCGTCGGCTGCAAGGCGTTCCTCGACGGCACCCTCGGCTCCCGGACCGCCGCGATGCTCGCGGACTATGCGGATCGCCCCGGTGAACGCGGGATGCTGGTCGAACTCGCCGAGCGCGGTGAACTCCTCGACTGGATCGAGTTCGTGGTGAAGCGGGGCTGGCGACCGTCCATGCACGCGATCGGCGACGCCGCGGCCAGACTCGCCCTCGACGCCTGCGATCACGCGGAACGCATCGCCCGCGAGACCGGCGTCGCACCACCGGAGATCAGAATCGAGCACTGCCAGACCGTCGACCCCGCCGACATCCCACGCTTCGCCCCCGGGAATCGACACGCGAGCATGCAGCCGACCCACATGCTCGACGACGGGATCACCGTCGAACGATCGCTCGGCCCCGAGCGCCTCGACGCGTTCTTCCCGTTTCGCGCGATCCGCGACGCGGGCGGCACGCTGTCCTTCGGAAGCGACTGGCCGATCGAGACGCCCGATCCGATCGAGGGAATCCGAGTCGCGGTCACCGGCCGGGATCGCGATGGTCGCGTGGTTCCCGGCGAACGCACCATCGACGTCGCCACCGCGATCGAGGCGTACACCACCAATCCCCGTCGCGCCCTGGGCCTGCCCTCCGTCGCGGTGCGGGTCGGCGATCCCGCCGACCTCGTGATCCTCGACCGCGATCCGCACACCGTCGACTGGATGAACGAGGTTCCGGCGGTTCGAGCCACCATCCACGCCGGCCGCGTGACGCACGATCCGGGAGTCCGATGACGCGGCGTTCCAACAGCCTGCCCGGCATGGCCCCCCAGCGCATCGACCACCCGCAAGGCGTCGAACACCGAGGCGACGCATGACCACCGACACCCCGAAACTCGCCCGCGGCATCGGTCCGGTCGGCCTGCTCTTCTCCGCGATCGGCGCGATCATCGGTAGCGGCTGGCTCTTCGCCGGCCTCTATGCCGCCGAGGCCGCGGGGCCTGCGGCGATCTTCAGCTGGGTGCTCGCCGCGGTGCTGCTCGCGATCATCGCGATGCCCTTCGCGGAGCTCGGTGCCGCCCTGCGTGCCCCGGGCGGCTGCACCAGGTACGCCCACGCCGCCTTCGGTGGATTCGCCAGCTTCATCGCCGGCTGGCTGAGCTGGCTCGGCTACGTGGTGATCCCCACCGTCGAAACGATCGCCATCCTCGAATACCTCGGCGACCCGGTCCCGTGGCTGGTCGAGGTGCAGGACGGCAATCGCTCGCTCAGCGTCGCGGGCTCGTTCGTCGCGGCTCTCCTGCTCCTCACCATGGTCGTGGTCAACCTGCTGGGCGTTCGCTGGCTGAGTCGATCCAACGGACTCCTCACCTCCTGGAAACTCGTCGTTCCCGCCCTGACCGCGGCGGTGCTGGTGGCGTACGGATTCAAGGGCGACAACTTCACCGACCATGGCTTCGCGCCCAACGGGGTGGGCGGCGTGCTCGCGGGACTCGCCAGCGGCGGCGTCCTGTATTCGCTGCTCGGTTACCGCGTGGTCGTCGACCTCGCGGGCGAGGCGCGTCGCCCCCAGCGCGACATCCCGATCGCGATCTTCGGCGCACTGGGCATCTGCGCCCTGCTGTTCATCTTCGTGCAGGTCGCCTTCATCGGCGCCGTGCCGACCGACCAGCTCGCGCAGGGCTGGGGTGGCATCGTGAGCGTGGGCCGATCAGGCCCGTTCGCCGCGTTCGCACTCACCCTCGGTCTCGGCTGGCTGGCCACGGTGCTGTACGTCGACGCGACGATCTCGCCCTACGGTTGCGGCCTCATCTTCACCGGTGCGAATTCCCGTCTGCTGCTCGCGATGGGAAGAAACGGCGTGCTGCCCCGAGCGGTGGGTCGGCTCTCCCGCACCGGCGTCCCGTGGGTCGCGATCCTGCTCAACTTCCTGGTCGGACTCATCCTGCTGCTGCCGCTTCCCGCGTGGAACGAACTCAGCGCGATCGTCGCGGGAATCACCATGATCACCTCGGGCATCGGTGCGATCGCGTTTCTCCGCCTGCGTCGCACCCATCCCGAGCTCGAGCGACCGTTCCGGGTTCCCGGCGGAACGTTCGTCGGCGTCGCCGCGTTCGTCTGCTGCACCCTGGCCACCTACTGGTGCGGGTGGCCGGTGCTCCGCACCTCGGTCATCGGCCTCGCCTTCGGCCTTGCGCTCTTCGCGACGCTCCACATCCGCCGATCCGATCCCGATCCCGCCTCGGTGCTGCGTCCTCGGGCCGCGGCCTGGATCGTCGTATGGATCGTCGGCATCGCCGTCCTCACCTGGCTGGGCGACACCAGGGTCGGTGCCGATTTCCTGCCGACACCACTCGGCGACGTCGTCGTGGTGGCGTGGGCGCTCCTGATCTGTCCGTTCGCGATCGCCAGCGGCCTCGATCGATCGACGGCGGACGCCGTGCTCGACTCGATCCACGCCGAGGTCGGCGAGACGGCCTGAGCCCCGACGCCGAGGCTCGCAATCCGCGATACTGCCCCGAATGAGCGATCTCACCCATCTCGACGCCGAAGGCCGCGCCCGCATGGTCGACGTCGGTCACAAGCCGCCGATGCACCGGACCGCGATCGCGACCGGCACCCTCGTCGCCGCGGCGGCGACCCTCGATCGGCTGGTGGCCGGAGACCTGCCGAAGGGCGAGGCGCTGGCGGTGGCCCGGGTCGCGGGCATCCAGGCCGCGAAGCGCTGTGACGCCCTGATCCCGCTCTGCCACACGCTCCCGCTCGACGCGGTGTCGATCGACTTCAACCGATCCGGCCCCGATCGACTCGACGTCATCGCGACGACCACCATCACCGCCCGGACCGGTGTGGAGATGGAGGCCCTGACCGGGGTGTCCGTGGCGTTGCTCACCCTCTGGGACATGGTCAAGGGCATCGACGCGAACCTCCGAATCGACGACGTCCGACTGATCGAGAAGCGAAAGGAACCGGTCTCATGAGTGGATGGTGGATCGCGGATCTGTGGAATCAGGGGCAGGTCGTCCAGCTCGCATCGTGGATCTTCTGGGTGATCATCTCGATCTGCCTCCACGAACTCGGCCACGGCTGGGCGGCGCTCTGGGAAGGCGACGACACCCCGCGGCGAACCGGCCACATGACCATCAACCCGATGGTGCACATGGGCGGCTACAGCATCATCGCCTTCCTGCTTCTCGGGTTCGCGTGGGGATTGATGCCCGTCAATCCGGGGAACTTCCGGCATCGACGCTGGGGCGATGCGATCGTCGCGGTGGCCGGTCCGGCGGTGAACCTGATCCTCGCCTTCATCCTGCTGACCGTCGCGGGCGTGGTCAGCGCGACCACGCTCGGCACCGAGGTGAAGCCGGAGTGGGCCCTGCGGACCTTCGAGTTCTGTTACACCGGCGGCTGGCTCAACCTCGTGCTGCTGGCGCTGAACCTCCTGCCGATCCCCCCGCTCGACGGCTCACGGATCCTCGCGACGGTCTCGAACCCCTACCGACGTCTCCTCAACCATCCGAACGCCGGCATGTTCGGCCTCGCGTTCTTCGTGATCGTCTTCTGGATCACCCCCATTGGACGGGTCGCCTACGGCTTCATCGAGAACGCCGCATTGCTCTGGGTGGGCATCGTCCAGGGCATCATCCTGGCCGCATCGGGAAGCTGACCTCGATACGGGCTCTGAATCGCGGATTCCCCCCGCAGCGTTGACCCCGGGGCTGTTTCCACTACAATCTCCGATTCGCCCCCGTGGGCCGAAGGCCGTCTCGCACGGAACCCGTCCGGGTCCCCAACGAGCCGCCCGATCTCCGAAGACCCGCATCGCGTGATGCGGGGGAGACGAGGACCACGCCAGCGAGGAATCAACAATGGTTGTCTTGCGCATGAAGCGGATGGGTCGCATCCGTCGTCCGTTCTATCGCATCGGTGCGATGGACAAGCGATCCCCCCGAGACGGTCGGGTCATCGAGGCGCTCGGGTGGTTCGACCCGATCACCACCGATCCCGAAAAGACCATCAACCTGAAGGCCGGTCGCATCCACTACTGGCTCTCGGTCGGCCAAAACCCCAAAACCCCTCATCATTCAAAATTATTCCAATTATTATTTAAAATTAAAGATGAATTTCCTCCTAGCATTAATGGTTTGTGCCT
>JAACEA010000017.1 GCA_009936695.1 Planctomycetia bacterium | reverse complement strand
GAACGAACGAATGGAACTCGAACTGCTTTCCGGAATCCGCACCCCGCAGGATCTGAAGCGGATCCCGATCGACCGACTCCCCGAACTGGCGGCGGAGATGCGGTGGGCGATCTGCAACCAGATCCGCAGGAGCGGCGGGCACCTCGCACCGAACCTGGGCGTGGTCGAGCTGACCATCGCGATGCACTACGTGTTCGACTTCGGACACGATCGACTCCTCTTCGACGTCGGCCACCAGTGCTATCCCCACAAGCTTCTGACCGGCCGGCTCCCGATGCTCGAGGGCCTTCGAACCCGTTCCGGCATGTCCGGCTTCCCCGAACCGCGGGAGAGCGACTACGACCTCTTCGCCGTCGGTCACGCGGGCACCGCGATCTCGACCGCGGTCGGCATGGCCCGCGGCGATACCGTCAACGGCCAAGGTTGGACCGAAGACAATCCCGACGGGCGTCGCGTGGTCTCGATCATCGGCGATGCCTCGATCGTCAACGGCCTGGCGATGGAAGGCTTGAACAATGCGGGCACGCTCGGCCGCCAGTTCCTGGTGGTGCTGAACGACAACGGCATGTCGATCGCGAAGCCCCAGGGCGCCGTGGCCGCCTACTTCGATCGCGTCCGACTGAGCAATTCCTACGGCGGCTTCAAGAAGGCTGCCAAGGAGATCGCGAAGCACATCCCCGGCGGCGAGACCCTCTCGGATCTCTATCACCGCATGGGCGAGATGAGCAAGGCGATGATCTCCGAGGACACCTGGTTCGAGAAGTTCAACATCGTCACCGTCGGCCCCGCCGACGGCCACGATCTCCCGACGCTGATCGATCTCTTCAACGAGGCCGCCCGCTTCGACCGTCCGATGGTCCTGCACGTCAAGACCGTCAAGGGCAAGGGATATTCGTTCAGCGAGGGAGACGCCACCGCGTTCCATTCGCCGGGGGCCTTCGAGGTCGTCGACCAGCCGGACGACGACACGCTCGAGCGTGAAGGCTGCCGCGTCGAGATCAAGAAGTCCGGCCGGTCCTTCACCGCGGCCTTCGCCGACGGGATGACCGACCTGATGTCCCGGGACTCGAAGGTCGTTGCGTGCACCGCGGCGATGCCCGACGGCACCGGGCTCACCAAGGCGATGAAGGCCTTCCCCGAGCGCACCTGGGACACCGGGATCTGCGAGAGCCACGCGATGGACATGATGGCGGGCATGGCGAAGACCGGGCTCCGGCCGTTCTTCGCGGTGTACTCGACCTTCCTCCAGCGAGCCTTCGACCAGGCATTCCAGGAGGTCTCCCTGCAGGGGCTCGCGGTCCGGCTCTGCCTCGACCGCGCCGGTTACGTCGGCGGAGACGGTGCCGTCCACCACGGATTCTGCGACGTGAGCCTCCTCACGCCCCTGCCGAAGGCCGCGATCACCGCCGCCATGGACGAGCCGTCCCTCCGGGCGGCGCTCGACTTCATGGCCGGCTACGACACGGGCCTCTCCGCGGTCCGCTATCCCCGCGACAAGGTGAGCGACCGATTCGCCGCCGAACCGTGCCCGCCGTTCGAACTCGGCAAGGCCCGCCCGCTGGTCGAGGTCGACCAGCCGCACGTGGCGATCCTCGGCTTCGGCACCATGGCGATCACCGCGATGGAGATCCGCGACCAGCTCGGGGACGAGTACGCCGCGAGCGTCTACGACGCCCGGTTCGCCAAGCCCGTCGACGAGGCCCTGCTCGTCGATCTGCTCGGCCGGGGCATTCCCGTGTTCACGATCGAGGACCACTCGGTCAAGGGCGGCTTCGGCACCCAGGTGCTCGAGGCGGCGAACCGGCTCGGCCTCGACACCCGACTGGTGACGGTCTGCGGCATGCCCGACGACTGGGTCTATCAGGGCGGTCGCGACGAGCAGCTCGCCGAGGTCGGTCTCGACGCCACCAGCATCGCCCGCCGCATCCGCACCCGACTCGCCGAAGGCACCGCCTCGGCGCCGGCGACCGACCCGTCCCCCGCGGCCCGTTCCCGGGTCCCGGGTGCCTGACCACCCCGTGCCTCCACGCACCCTCGTGCTCTT
>JAACEA010000230.1 GCA_009936695.1 Planctomycetia bacterium | reverse complement strand
GTGTATGTGTGTATGTGTGTGTGTGTGCGCGCGCGTCTAGGTGCGTGGGTGCGTGGGTGCGTGGGTGCGTGCGTGCGTGCGTGCGTGCGTGCGTGCGTGCGTGCGTGCGTGCGTGCGGCGTCGCGACCGACCAGCGTCGGCAGCACCTCGACGGCCGCGGTGTTCAACGGGATCTCCGCCACCGCTTCCCGGGCCCGCTGGAGGTCGAGACCGGGAGACGACGATCCGCCGGCCCCCCTTCGTCCGCCCTGCCCCGACGCCGGAGCGGATTGGACGCCGGGGCTAGACGGCATCGAATGCGTCTCGACGATCGGCGGCGTCGGGTCCTCGTCTGCCGAGGGCGCCTCCGGAATCGCGATGTCTCTCACCAGATCCGCGGACTCCAGCGCCTCCCGCACGGCCCGGCGCACCAGACCGTGCAACGGTCGTGCCTCTCGAAAACGAACTTCGGTCTTCGCCGGATGCACGTTGACGTCCACGCGGGCCGGTGACATGTCGAGATGCAGGACCCCGACCGGATGGCGTCCGGGTTCGATCAGGCCCCGGAACCCTTCCTTGAGCGCGTGCGAGAGCGATCGATCGTTGATGGCCCGTCCGTTGAGGAAGAACCGCTGATGTCGGGAGGTCGGCCGCGCCGTCTCCGGGAGTCCGACCATGCCCCACACGCCCACCAGCGTGCCGTCCTCCGGCAAGCCGATCTCGCCGCGAACCTCGAGCAGCCGGCCATCCATCTCCGACCCGAGCACCCCGATGATCCGACGGCGTGGATCGTCCGTGGCGGGCAGGTCGACGAGCGTGCGTCCGTTCGACACGAGCCGAAGACCGATGGTCGGTCGCGCGAGGGCCAGCAGTCGGACGATCTCCGCGATCCGCGCCGACTCGGCGGTCTCGCTCTTGAGAAAGCGGCGGCGGGCCGGCACGGCGTGAAAGAGATTGCGAACCTCGATCCGAGTGCCCACCGGCCCGGCGACCGGGACCGGCGGCATCGCCACCCCGTCGATCACCTCGATCCGCCAGGCCTCATCGGGCCCGGCGACCCGGCTCTCGATCGCGAATCGCGAGACCGAGGCGATGGACGCGAGCGCCTCGCCACGGAAGCCCATGGTCGCCACCGACTCGAGGTCGGCGGCGGATTCGATCTTGCTGGTCGCGTGGGATTCGACCGCGAGCGGAAGTTCATCGACGGGAATGCCCGCACCATCGTCGGCGACCCGGATCAGGTCCCGACCGCCGCCCGCGACCTCGATCTCGATCCGCGTCGCACCCGCGTCGAACGCGTTCTCCATGAGTTCCTTGACCACGCTGGCGGGGCGCTCGACCACCTCGCCGGCGGCGATCTGGTTCACGACGGAGGTTGGAAGTCTGCGAATCGGCACCCTTCCATCGTAGGGATGCGGCCGCGCCGCATCGATCCACGCTCGATTCCGACATGATTCACACGAAATCTGCGAACAATCGGAGGGCTTCACGCCGAAATAACGGCTGTGAAGCGAGATTCGACCAACACGACCGCGGTGATCGGCGACGTCCACGCGTGCGCCGACGAACTCCGGGAACTGCTCGACGTGCTCGTGGAACTTCGTGCCGTCACCCGGGTCGTCCTCACGGGTGACCTCCTGACCAAGGGGCCGGATCCCGCCGGAACCGTCGGCGTGATCGACTCGTTCGCCGAGGCGGGCTTCGACGTCACGTCGGTCTGCGGAAACCAGGATCTCCGAACGTTTCGATCTCTCGAACGACTCGCCGCCGGCACGCCGCTCGATCGGATCTCCAGGTCCGACCGCGGCGTCTACGCCCGACTGGTGGAGGGCGGCATGGTCGAAACCGCATGGCGACGCCTCGCCGACACGATCTCCAGGGTCGAGGAGACGGCCGGACACGCCACGGTCGTCCACGCGGGGATCCGCCCCGGGATCGGGCTCGCGAACACCGACGCCCACGACAAGATCCACCTCCGGCCCGAAGCCGGCGGATCACCCTGGTGGACCGAATATGCCGGCGAAGACGGACTGATCGTGTGCGGGCACAAGCCCGTCGACGCCCCGATTCGATCGGTGCGCGATGCGCGGCCGGTCGCGGTGAACGTCGACACCGGCTGCGTCGCGGGCGGTTCGCTGACCGCCTACCTCGTCGAGGACGACGAATTCATCGCGGTCGAGTCCCGCCAGGTTCGTGGGCGGGCGACGGGCGGCCGGTTCATCGAGCCCACGTCGATCGAACCGCGTCCGGTCCGCTCCCGGGCCGGCTGAGCCGAATTCAATCCCCTGGATTCCAACGGGCCGCCACGGGCATCTCCCGTCCGCGGCCGAAGGTGCGCGGGGAAAGCTTGGGAATGATGGTCGCCTGATAGCGCTTGAACTCGCTGATCGCGAGCAGTCGTTCGATGCGTCGAACCAGGTCCGCGTCGACCCCGAGCATCTCGCGCAGTGATTCGGGGGACCGCGCCTCGTCGATCCGTCCCTGAAGATAGGCGTCCAGCACCTCGTAGTCGGGCAGGGACTCGTCGTCCCGCTGGTCCGGACGAAGTTCCGCGGACGGCGGCTTCTCGATGCTCGCGACCGGGATCGGCGGGGTCTCGAAGCCGAGGGCTCGGTGGGATGCGTTGATCCACCGCGAGAGCTCGAAGACCTCCGTCTTGTAGAGGTCGCCGATCGGGGCGTAGCCGCCGCACATGTCGCCGTAGAGCGTCGAGTACCCCACCGCGAGTTCGCTCTTGTTGCTGGTGGAGAGGAGCATCCGCCCACGGGCGTTCGACAACGCCATCAGGAGGAGACCGCGGGACCGGGCCTGGACGTTCTCGTCGGCGAGCCCCTCGAGCCCGTCGCCGTCGACGCGGAGCACGGGTTCCAGCGTGGAGGACACCGTGGCGTGCAGCGGCTCGATCGACATCTCCTCCGCGCGGATGCCGAGCCTGGCCGCGAGATCACGGGAATCCGAACGCGATCCCTCCGACGAGTAGCGGCTCGGGAGCAGGACGCCGAGCACCGCGTCGGGCCCGAGGGCCGCCACTGCGAGCGTCGCCACCAACGCCGAGTCGATGCCGCCCGAGAGTCCCAGGAGCACGGAACCATGGCCGGTCCGGCGACAGTACGAGCCGAGCGCGAGGCGGATCGCCTCGAAGCGATCCGCATGCACGGACGGTTCGTCGGGCGCATCCGAGACGCCGGCGTCGAGATCGAAGGTCTCCTGGCCGGGCTGGAAGCGATCGAGCCGGCCGAGCACCCCGCCGCACGGCGAGACGATCATCGACCCGCCGTCGAAGACGAGGTCGTCGCAGGCGCCGGACTGATTCACCATCACGACCGGGGCGTCGACGCGTGCTGCCACGTCGACGAGGATCGATCGATGTCGGGTCGACTTCCCGACGACGAAGGGGCTTGCGCTGGGATTGACCACCAGGTCGCATCCCGCGTCGGCGATCATCGCGACGGGATCGACCTCGTATCGCGTTTCGAGACCCACGTCCTCGGCCCGCCAGAGATCCTCGCACGCGAGCACCCCGATGCGGCGAACCCCGCCGGGGGTCTCCAGATCGAACACCAGCGGCCGCTCACCGGGCTCGAACCAGCGAGCCTCGTCGAAGACGTCGTAGGTCGGAAGCAGCATCTTGTCGTGCCACGCCTCCACCCGGCCTCCTCGGCACAGCGCGATGGAATTGGCGATCGGACGGCGACCGCCGGTGATCCGGCGGGGCGTGCCGACCAGGGTGGGCAGCGGCAGGTCCGCCGCCAGCGACTCGAGCACCCGCTCGCAGGACGGCACGACCTCCTCGCGAAGGAGCAGGTCCCGCGGCGGATACCCGAGCAGGCAGAGTTCGGGAAGGACCAGCAGATCGGCCGACTGCGACGCCGCCGCGACGGCGGCCGATCGGACGGCGTCGGCGTTGCCGGCGAGGTCTCCCACCACGACATCGAACTGGGCGATCGCGATTCGCATGGCGGGAAAGCGTAGCAGCGCCGAACCCCGTCGCCCCAAAAGTGGAACACGCCCCGGTGCAGCCGGATCGGCTGGCCTCGGGGCGTACTCGCGTCCTTGCGAGGCGGTGACCCGGAGGCCTCCGCGGTTCCCTCATCGTTTCAATAGACCACGGCGTGGGCGGTTTCGACCGCCTCGATGACCTGGCGGACGGTGAACGGCTTCCGAAGGACGCCGTCGAATCCGGACTGCATCAGCTGCGAGGTCTGCCCGTCGGTGACCCGACTGCTCATCGCGATGATGCGGGTGACCTGGAGTTCCTCGTTCTCGCGGATCATCGAGCAGAGCTGTCGCCCGTCGTCGTCGGAGACGCCGAGTTCGTAGAGCATGACGTGCGGACGGAACCGCTCGCACTCCATGCCGGCGGCGAAGAGGCTGTCGCAGGTGTGGACGTCGAAGTTGGTCTGCTCGCCGAGCACCGAGGTGAGGGTGTCGATGACGCCTTCGTCCTGATCGCAGATCAGCACCCGGGGACGACCGCTCATCAGGCCGTCCATCGGAATCTCGTGTTCCCGCATGAAGGTGAGCAGGTTTCCGACCGGAATCCGACGATCCTTCGATCCGGGAATCCGGTATCCCTTGAGCTGGCCGGAGTCGAACCACTTGCTCACGGTGCGGCTGGCGACGTTGCAGATCTTCGCCACTTCGCCGGTGGTGAGAACATCCTTGTCGAGGAGGTTGAACTGTTCATTGCTCATGGTGTTTCGTTCCGTGTGCTCTGTCGTGCGAGGTGTCCCGCGTCCGGCGGGTCCTCGCGTCAGTCCTGTCATCGGACGCTCGATCGCGCGAATTCAGCCCGACGACGAAGGAATCTGCGCAAAAGAACGAGGCCGACCGTCGGCCGGCCTCGAGCACGACGTGGTCTGCCGATAAATCCGCCGATGCGGTGCGATCCGAGCCGCCCGGGACCCGGAGCGGGACTTCATGCCATCCGGACCGACCCGGAACACCGCCCTGCTCCCGGACGATCCTCCGGCGACCCCGGGACACGGCTGGGGATCGAAAGAGAACGGGCCGGACCTCCGTGGGAGATCCAGCCCGCCGATTTCGCGCCGTCGATCGATGGCGTCAGCCCAGGGGGCCGGCTTCCCGAACCTCGTTGGAGATGGTGAATCTCGCGTCGTTCTCCCGGAAGCTCGTCGCGAGTTTCCGGGCCATCTGGTCGTAGGCATCGCCGTCCGCCCAGGTGTTTCGGGGATCCAGCACCTCGTCCGGAACGCCCTCGACCGACACGGGCATGTGAAGCCCGAAGATCGGATGCTGGCGCGTCTCGACACCGGAGAGGCTGCCGTCGAGGATCCGATCGACGAAGGTCCGCGTCCAGGCGAGGCTGAAGCGATTCCCGGTCCGTACTTCCCGTCGGACCGGCTGGCGCAGGCGAACGGC
>JAACEA010000229.1 GCA_009936695.1 Planctomycetia bacterium | reverse complement strand
GCGTCATGACCTCCGGCGGAGATCCAGCGACCTGCAGCGAGGTTCGTGAGGAGATCCGCCGCTTCTGCGAACGCTTCCCGCTGCCGCACTGATCGACCGCCTGGAGATCCCGCATGGTGCTTCTGGACTCGCTTGCGTTCGTCGTGGCCGCCACCGCGCTCGCTTGCGACGGAGCGCCGCGCGACCCGGACGACCGTCCCAACTTCGTGCTGGTGATGGCCGACGACATGGGATACTCGGACATCGGCTGTTTCGGTGGCGAGATCCGCACCCCGAACCTCGATCGCCTCGCCGCGAACGGCCTTCGGTTCACCAGCTTCTACAACACCGCCCGCTGTTGTCCGACCCGGGCGGCGCTTCTGACCGGCCGCTACGCGCATCAGGCCGGCGTCGGGCACATGGTCGACGACCGCGGATCGCCGGGCTATCGCGGCGAACTCGCCCGCGACAGCGCCACCATGGCGGAGTCGCTCGGCGCCGCGGGGTACGCCACCGGCATGAGCGGAAAGTGGCACGTGACGCACAACCTCGGGAAGCCGCGCGAATCGGTCGAGCCCGAGATCCGCACGAACTGGCCGGTCGACCGGGGCTTCGAGTCCTTCTACGGCACCATTCACGGCGCCGGGAGTTTCTACGATCCGGTCACCCTCGCCCGGGGTGAGGACTACATCGAGCGGGACCGCGAGGACTTCCACTACACCGACCGCATCAACGAGGAGGCGGCCGACTACATCCGGCGTCACGCGGCCTCCGGCGATGATCGGCCGTTCCTGCTCTACGTCGCGCACACCGCCCCGCACTGGCCGCTTCACGCCCGGCCCGCGGACATCGAGGCGTGCGCCGGCCGTTACGACGACGGGTGGGACGCGATGCGCGAGACCCGACACGCGCGTATGAAGGCGATGGGCATCGTCGACGCGGACTGGCCGATCACGCCGCGGGACGGCCGGGTGAAGCCGTGGAAGGAGGTGACGCATCCCGAGTGGCAGGCGCGACGGATGGAGGTCTACGCGGCGCAGGTCGAGCAGCTTGATCGTGGGCTCGGGCTCGTGGTCGACGCGTTGCGGGAGACGGGGGCCTACGAGAACACGGTCTTCGTGTTCATCGCCGACAACGGCGGCTGCGCCGAGGAGATCACCTCGCGGTGGGGAAGCCTGAGCATTCCCGAGAAGACCCACGACGGTCGCCCGGTCGCGCGGGGAAACGACCCGCAGGTCATGCCCGGCGACGACGAGAGCTACCAGAGCTACGGCGTGCCCTGGGCCAACGCCTCGAACACGCCGTTCCGGCTCTACAAGCATCACGTCCACGAAGGCGGGATCGCGAGTCCGTGCATCGTCCACTGGCCCGCCGGCATCGAGGCCCGCGGCGAACTCCGCACCACGCCGGGACACGTGATCGATCTGCTCCCGACGTTCCTCGACCTCGCCGGGGCGGAGGCACCGCGGGAGATCGACGGTCGGTCGGTCGAGGCGGTCGAAGGGGTCAGTCTCGCGCCGGCCTTCGGCGGCGGGGTGGTGGATCGCGAGGCGATCTACTGGGAACACGAGGGGAACCGTGCCGTGCGATGCGGCCGCTGGAAGCTCGTCTCTCGCCATCGCGGTCCGTGGGAGCTCTACGACCTGATCGCGGATCGAACCGAGACCCGGAATCTCGCGGCCGAGGAACCCGCTCGCGTCGTGGCGATGATGGCGATGTATGACGCGTGGGCCGAGCGGTGCGGGGTTCGTCCGTGGCCGCTCAAGCGTGGCCAGTGACCGACATTTGATCCGCTCGCGTCCTTGAAGCGAAGGACGACCGGGAATGACGACGGCCGTCGATCGTGGGATCGACGGCCGTCATCATTCGTTTCGCGGGACGATTCAGCGGGACGCGACCGGCGTTCCGCAGTAGCACGACGCCGGCGGCATGACGTCCGCGCTCTTCCAGGCGCGGCGGAACGACTGATCGACCCGCATCGCCTCGTCGTCGCGGCCCTGGCCGCGAAGCGCTTCGCGAAGTCCGAGCAGCGCCCAGCCGTTCGCGGGATACACCTCGAGGTCACGGAGGTAGACCTTCTCGGCATCGCCGTACCGGCCTTCCGAGACCAGCAGGGCGCCGTAGGCGTGACGGGCGGGCATCATCCACGGCGCAGGTTCCGCGTAGACGATCACCTCCTCGGCGGCGCAGGCCTGCTTCAGCAGATCGAGCCCGACGTCCGTGTTTCCGGCCTTGTATTCGATCTCGCCGCGGAGCACGAGTCGGGCGAGCGGCATGATCTCGACCGCGGGCTGGTTGCCGAGGAATCGCTCGAGTCCGTCGAGATCCTTCACCGCTTCGTCGAACGCGACGACTTCGGCTCGAGCCTCGTCGATCCGGCCGGTGTTGGCGAAGGCGACGCCGCGGGCGTAGTGCCGCAGGCAGTGGTTGACCTTCGCCCACTCCGGATCGGCGGGTTCGGAGAGGATGTCCTCCCACATGCCGAAGCGGACGAGGGCGTGCCACTTGCATGCCGCGATGCCGTCGGTGGCCATCGCGAGCGCTTCCATGAGCGGGGGCGGAACCTCCGTCCAGATCGCCTTCGCCGAGGCGATCGCCTCGCGGCGACGGCCCTGCATGCTCGCGGCCCAGGTCAGGAAGTGTCGGTTGTGCGACATGTAGATGCGGTACTCGCCCGCGTTCGGATCGCCTTCGAACCACTGGTCGTCGAGGGCGGCCGCCCGTCGGTTGCATTCCGCGGCGTCGTCGTAGCGACCGGTCTGCATCCAGATGTGGGACGGCATGTGCACGAGATGGCCGGAGGCGGGAATGAGGTCGATCAGGCGATCGGCGGCCGGCTCCGCGAGTTCGGGCCACGGTGACGCTTCCATCGCGTGGATGTAGAGATGGTTGGCGCCGGGGTGCTGCGGGTCCTGACGCATCACGCCTTCGAGGATCGCCCGGAATTCCGGGGTGCGGTCGAGCGGCTGGCCGTCGAGGCTCCAGTACGCCCAGGGCTGGAGGGTGATCATCGCCTCCGCGGTCCAGGTCTGGATGTCCGGGTCGAACGGAAAGGCTTCGGCGACCTTCCGCATCTCGGCGAGATAGGCCTCGTTCTGCTCGGTGAGATCCTCGGGCATCGGATACTCGTACCGCGACACCAGCGCTTCGATCAACGCCTGATTCGCGTCGCTTTCGCGAGCCCGGAGATCGAAGGCCTTCTTCGCGGCGGCGTGGGACCACTGGTCCTTGGGCGGGATGATCGCGGGGTTGTTCTGGTTGGGGCCCGACGCGTAGGCGATGCCCCACCAGGCCATCGCGAAGTCGGGGTCGTGGCGGGTCGCCTCCATGAAGGAGGCGATCGCCCCATCGAAGTTGTAGCCGTTCATCAGGGCGAGGCCCTGGTCGAACCAGCGTCGCGCCTGCTCGGACTCGGTCGCGACCGGGCGTCGGTGGGCGCCGAGCCGTTCGAGGATCATCGGCGGGGCGGGCATGCTCGCGTCCGGAAGCGCCGGGGGCGCTGAAGCGACGGGCAGGGCCAGGGTGAGTGCGGCGAGCAGCATCTTTCAATCTCCGGGTTGGGGTGGACGTGAGCACGCGATCCTACTGGATCGCAACCCGCATCCGTGCTGGCGAGCACGAACTTCGAAATGCAATCCGCGAGTTCCGGTGGCCAAACGGTCGATGATTCCGGTGCTGGTCGGTCGGCCGTCGTCGACCGCGATCGACGATTCCCCCCGGACCTCCGTCATGACCTCGGATTCGATCTTCGAACAGGAACGCCTCGCGACTCCGCCGGACCTCGAGTTCGATGCGTCGCGGGCGATCGCGGTGGTGGTGGGGGCGCATCCTCGGGCGGAGATCACGGATCGCCCGTGGGCGAACCTGCTGGTCCGTCGGATGCGATCGATCCTCGCCGACCGCGGGTTCGCGATGGACCGCGGTGGTCCGATCCCGCTCGTGGTGACCGACGTCTGGTTCCTGAATGACGACGTGCTTCGTCGGCAACCCACCGTGGCGATCGGGGATCCCGCGGTGAACGCCGCGAGCGCCTTCTTCGCGAACCGGCTTCCGTGCGCGTATGCGATCGAGAACGCCTGCCAGCTCCTGCTGGATCCGGAGTTGCTCGAACCACGGGCCTGCCTGTGGGGCATCGATGACGAGAGCCTGAAGCTGGCCATGGAGCGATTCGAAACGAAGTGGATCGAGCCGTTCCTCGACGCCTCGGAACACGTCATCGAGGGCTGATCGCCGGACCGTGCGTCCTCGGGTGCGAACGGCGACGTCGGGCCGGCGTTCAGAGCGCCGCGAGCCGCCGTGCGGTCTCCTCTCGGCGGAGCGCGTCGACCAGCGGCTGGAGATCGCCGCCGAGCAGTCCTCCGAGATTGACGCTTTCGCCGATCCGATGGTCGACCGCGATGTTCTCCTTCGCGCGGTAGGTCCGGATCTTCTCGGCCCGGTTTCCGGTGCCGATCATCGAGTTGCGTTCCGCGGATCGTGCGGCGTCCCGTTCGGCCCTCTGGCGTTCGAAGAGCCTCGCCTTCAGCAGGGTCCACGCCTTCTCCCGGTTCTGGGCCTGGCTCTTGGTCTCCTGCATCCGGACCTCGATGCCCGTGGGTTCGTGGATCAGGTGGACCGCGGTCGCGACCTTGTTCACGTTCTGCCCGCCGGGTCCTTGCGCCGTGGTGATCGATTCCTTCACGTCCGCGGTGTCCAGTTCGACATCGACCGCTTCAGGTTCGGCCAGCACCGCGACGGTGGCGGTGGAGGTGTGCACCCGACCCTGGGTCTCGGTGGCGGGCACCCGCTTGACCTGGTGGGTTCCGCCTTCGAAGGCGAGGTCCGACCAGACGCCGTCTCCGGCGACCTGGATCACCGCCGCCTTGATCCCGCCGGCATCACCGGACGAGAGTTCGAGGTCCTCGAATCGCCAGCCCCGGTTCTGGGCGAATCGCCGGTACATCTCGAGCAGGTCGCCCGCCCAGAGACCGGCTTCGTCGCCGCCCACGCCCGCGCGGATTTCGAGGATCACGGAGCCGACCGCCCGGTCATCGGCGCTGACCAGCTCGGCCTGGATCGACTCCGCGAGCGACGCCATGGTCGATTCCAGCCGGGGGATCTCATCACGAGCGAGGGCGACCAGTTCGGGATCCTCGCCGGCCGAGATCGCGGCGACGTACTCGGTGTGTTCGGCCCGTGCGGCATCGAATGCCGCGAGGCCGTCGACGACCGATGCGAGGGCTTTGCGCTTGGCGGAGATGCGAGCCACCTCCCGGTGGTCGCAGAGGACTTCGGGATCTTCGAGTCGCCGACCCAGATCCTGATACTGATCCCGAAGCTCTTCGAGTTTCGATCGGAGGTTGTCGGGGAGGTTCGTGGCCATGCGTTCCGCGCCTCTTCAATCGGGGTGTGCTCGACGGGCTGCGGTCATTACGAAAAGGCCCGTCGCCGCATTCATGCGGCACGGGCCTCGGTGGGTTCGGGGATGGACGGCGACGCGGGAGGGGACCGATCCCCTCCGCGAGCTAGTCCTTCTTCTTCTTGTCGAAGTAGTTGCCGGCGAACTTGCGCTGGAACTTCTCGACTCGGCCGGCGGTGTCGACGAACGCGCTCTTGCCGGTGTAGAAGGGGTGCGAGCCGGACCACACTTCGACGTGCATCTCCGGAACCGTGGCGCCGACCGTCATGACGACGTCGCCTCGGAAGTAGACCTTGCACTCGGGGTGGTACTCGGGGTGGATCTTGTCCTTCACGGGACGCTCCAGGGGCTCGGGGAGGGGACGGCCGAAGCCGTCGGAATGGTCGGGGAGCGGAACGCTCCGGAGAATCGAGAAGTATACCGAGCG
>JAACEA010000228.1 GCA_009936695.1 Planctomycetia bacterium | reverse complement strand
GATGGTTCGTTCGAACGTCGGGAGTCTAGATCGCGACCGCGTCGATCCAAGTCGGATCGTCGGCTCGTCCACAGGAGGGTCGGGGATCGAGCCCTGGGGAACGGTCTGTGTGGATCGCGAGGATTCTGCGGTCGGTTCCGATCACGTGGCGGGACCGTCGTCGCTCAGGCGTTGCCGTGCCGGACGACCCGTCCCTCGACGAGATAGATGAGATTGCCGGCGATCGACACCGAGATGTCACCGGCCCGCTCGAGCCGCTGTGCGATCGCAAGCAGTTCGATCGTGGCGTTGGTCGCGGTGGGGTCCTTCGGGATCTCCTCCCGTGCCCAGACGAGCATCGCCTTGTGGAGGCGATCGAGTTCGTCGTCGTCCGCGTTCACCTCCCGGGCCAGCCCGACGTCCGTATCCGCGACCGATCGCAGTGCCTTCGCGAAGATCTTCCGCACCGACATGCACATCTCCGCCAGCGTCTCGGGCACCCGCACCGCGGGCATCGAGCTGACGCGAATCACCCGCTTGGACATGCCCTTGCAGAGATCGGCGATCCGCTCGAACTCACCGCTGATCCGCATGATGGCGAGGAGTTCTCGAAGGTCGGTTGCCACCGGCGCCGTGAGCGCGAGCAGTCGGGCACACTCCTCTTCGATCTCGAGATCGTCATGGTCGATCTCCTCGTCCCCCTTCTTGATCACTCGCGCGGCGTCGACGTCGGCGTCGAGAATCGCGGTGGTGATGGCATGGACCCGTTGATCCACCTTGGCCCCGAGGGCGAGGAGTTCACGGCGAAGACGGATCAGATCGGATTCGAGATCGACGGGCATGTTGGTTCCTGCGGCTGCGGTGAGGACCGGATCAACCGAATCGACCCGAGACGTAGTCCTCGGTCTCGCGGTGGGTCGGGTTGGTGAAGATCCGTTCGGTGCGGTCGGTCTCGACGAGGGCACCGTTGTAGAAGAACGCCGTCCGGTCCGAGACTCGGGCGGCCTGCTGCATGTTGTGCGTGACGATGACGATCGTGTACTGGTCCCGCAGGTGGCGGATCAGCTCCTCGATCGCGGAGGTCGATCGGGGGTCCAGGGCGGAGCACGGTTCGTCCATGAGCAGGACTTCGGGGCCGATCGCGATCGCGCGGGCGATGCACAGTCGCTGCTGCTGTCCGCCGGAGAGCCCGAGGGCGCTCTGGCCGAGGCGATCCTTGACCTCGTCCCAGATCGAGGCCCGGCGAAGGCTCTGTTCGACGAGTGCCTCGAGATCGCCGCGGCTGTAGCGCCGGTGCAGCCTCGGGCCGCAGGCCACGTTGTCGAAGATCGACTTGGGGAAGGGATTGGGTTTCTGGAACACCATGCCCACCCGGCGTCGCAGATCGACCACGTCACACTTCGGATCGAGCAGATCACGTCCGTGGAGATGGAGTTCCCCCGTCGCTCGAGCGGTCGGGATGGTGTCGTTCATCCGGTTGAACCATCGGAGAAGCGTGCTCTTGCCGCATCCCGACGGGCCGATGAAGGCGGTGACGCGATTCTCGGGGATGTCGAGGTCGATCCCGTGCAAGGCCTGGAAATCCCCGTACCAGCCGTCGAGGTTGCGGCAGCGGATGCAGAGCTCGCTGGTGACGCCGTCGGCGGGGGGCGACGGAATGCTCACCGCGGCGCTGTTCTCGGCGGAAGGGACCGAAGGGTCGGACGGGGTGGAGGACGTCATGGTTTCCCTTCGACCGACGGGGTGGGAGGTCTTCATTGCAGTGGTCTCGAGAATCTCTGGCGGATCGTGATCGCGATCGCGTTGAAGGCGAGGAGCACGAAGAGCAGGACGATGATTCCCGAGGCCGCCAAGGCTCGGAATTCGGGCTGGAACCGGGCCGACCAATTGTATATCTGCATCGGCAGGACCGTGAACGGATCCATCAGGGTCTGCGGGACATCCGTGATGAAGAGGGCGACGCCGAGGACGAGGATCGGCGCAGCCTCCCCGATGGCCCGGCTCATCGCGAGGATGGCCCCGGTCATGATCATCGGGATGGAGGCCGGCAGCGTGACCCGGCTGACCGTCTGCAATCTGGTCGCACCCATCGCGAAGGATCCCGACCGGAGGGAGCCCGGTACCGAGCGGATCGCCTCCTGGGAGCTGATGATGACGATCGGAAGCACCACGAGCATGAGGGTGAGTCCGCCCGCGAGCACCGTCTGGCCGAAGGGGAACTGGACGTAGTACCAGGGTTTCTCGACCTCGTAGTCGACCGGGAGCCCCGCATCCACCGCGGGAATGACGCCGTTGGCCAGCGGCGCATTCGCCGAGTCCTCGACGATGGTGAGCGGAATCGGCTCCCAGTGGTCGGTGAAGATCAGTTCGCCGTCCGGCCCGTCCAGCACCCGCTGCATGTACGCGATCGTGCCGGTCTCGAGCGTGGGAGTCACCGACCGGTTCTCGACGGGGACCCGAAGCGGTTCGCCGGTCACGTCGTAGTACATCGCGTAGGTCTCGCCCCCGATCTCCAGCGCTGGATCCTGAGTCGTCCCCGCAAGGCCGAACATCCGGACGAAGAGGGTGAGTCCCAGGATTCCGTAGACGATGGAGGGAACGCCCGCCAGATTCGAGATGTTCAACCGAAGCAGGTTCGTGAAGCGGTTGCGAGCCGCGAACTCCTCGAGGTACAGGGCCGTCGCGACGCCGACCGGCAGCGCCACGACCGCGCAGATCGCGCTGATCCAGATGGATCCGGCGAGTGGTGCGAGGATGCCCGCCTTCCCCGGATCTCGAGAGGTGAAGTTCGTGACGAAGGACCAGCTGAGGCCGGGAATGCCGTTGATCAGGATGCTTCCGAGCAGGACCAGGAGCGCGATGACCGCGATCATCGTGATCGCCATGCACATCAGATAGAAGCCGCGATCGAGACGGACCCGCTTCGCGATCTGCCTGGGCTCGCCTCGTTCGACGAGTTCGCGGAAATCGAGGTGCTGACCCGGTGGCTGGCTCATTCGTACTCCTCCCGGAAGCGGGCGAGGATGCGGTACCCGGTGAAGGTGAGCAGGAACGTCATCAGGAAGAGGATCCCGGCCACCGCGAAGCTCGACTTGAACTCCACCCCGGTCGCGGGCGCGTCACCGAGGAAGATCTGGACCATGTAGGCGGTCATCGTCTGGACCTGTTCCCAGGGCAGGATGGTGAGTTGTGCGAGGCCGCCCGCGGCGAGGGCCACGATCATCGTCTCCCCGACGGCGCGAGTGATGGCGAGCAGGTACGAGGCCATGATTCCGCTCAGCGCCGCCGGCACGACCACCTTCGCCGAGGCGTCGAAACGGGTCGATCCAAGGGCGTACGCGCCGTCGCGAAGGCCCTTGGGAACCGCGCGGATCGCGTCCTCGGAGAGGCTCGTCACGATGGGGAGGATCATGATGCCGACCGCGATCCCCGCCGAGGCCGCGCTGTACGGGCCGAAGACCGCCTCGCCGGAGACCAGTTTTCCCAGCCACTGGAGGGAGGGGGTGATCACGATCACCGCGAAGAACCCGTAGACCACGGTCGGAATGCCGGCGAGCACCTCGAGCACGGGTTTGAGGACGCTGCGGAGCCGGGCGGGGGCGTATTCGCTCAGAAAGATCGCGGTCACCAGCCCGATCGGCAGGGCGAAGATCGCGGCGACGAGGGTCACCAGGAGCGTTCCGGCGATCAGGGGCCAGATTCCGAAGTGCTTCTCCTCGCCGAGGAGTGGATTCCATTCGAGTCCGGTGAGGAAATCGACCACCGAGACCTCCGCGAGGAAACGGGAGGTCTCGTAGGCGAGGATCCCGATGATCAGCGCGGTGATCAGAATGGAGAAGCACGCGCATCCGAGCAGTGCGGTTCGCGCGAAGACGTCCCAGGAGGCCTGGAGCACTCGGCTCTTGGGTCGGCCGCGTCCGCGAACCTCGTTCATGTCGGTTGGTGCGGCTTCTGACATCGATGTCCGTTCGATCCGAACCTGATGGGTGGAAGGCGGGCCCGGCGGAACGCCGGGCCCGCCCGGACTCACTTGTCGACCGCGATCACTTGTAGATCTCGGTCACCGGGCCGATCTTCTTCTCTCCCTTGGCATCAAGGAAGAAGGAACCGGTCTTTCGCGTCTCGAAGGTCTCGCGGGCCCGGTCGTAGATGACGTCGGGCAGACCCACGTACCCGACTTCACTGGCGGACTTCGCGGCATTCTTGAGGTAGAACTCGACGAAGGCCCGCACGAAGGGCTTGCGGGCGGCACTCGCCTTGACGTAGATGAAGAGCGGACGACTGAACGGATTGTAGGTTCCGTTCTCGATCGTCTTGGGGGTCGGGCCCACGGCCTTGCCCTGCTTGTTGATGATCGGCATCGCCCGCAGGCTGTCCTTGTTCTCGAAGTAGTAGGCGGCACCGAAGAAGCCGATGCCACCTTCGTCGCCGGAGACACCTCGGACGAGGACGTTGTCGTCCTCGGAAACGCTCATGTCGCTCCGAATCGAGCCCGTCTTTCCCGCGACGACCTCCTTGAAGTAGTCGAAGGTGCCGGAGTCGGTGCCGGGCGAGTAGATGTTGATCGGTCGATCCGGCCATTCCGGTCGCACGTCCTGCCAGGTCTTGGCGCCGCCGCTGGCGAGGAAGATCTTCTTCAGGTCGTCGACGGTCATCGACTCGGCCCAGTAGTTGCCTTTGTTCACCACGATGGTGAGGCCGTCGTACGCGACCGGAATCTCGATGAACTCGATGCCGGCGTCGTTGCACATCTTCGCTTCCGCGGCCTTGATCGGTCGGGAGGCGTCCGAGATGTCGATCTCGTTGGCGGCGAATCGCTTGAACCCACCACCGGTGCCGGAAACGCCGACGGTGACCTTGACGTTCGGGGCGGCGGCCTTGAAGGACTCCGCCACGGCTTCGGTGATCGGGTAGACGGTGGACGAACCGTCCACCGTGATCGACCCACGAAGACGGCTGAGGTCCTGGTTGGCACCAGCGCCAAGGAGGGTGATGGCTGCGAGGGCGAGCCCGCCGAGGGTGGCGAGCCGGGTTCGTTGGTTCATCGTGCAGGTTCCTTTCTGCGGAATCACGGGGAATCTGGGTTCGATCCGGACCTCGGTCGAGGTCAGGTGGCGAAGGATCCCCGCCCTGTGTTAAGAAAACGTAAAGGAACCGTGAAGCGTTGAGGTGATCTTTCGAAACGGGCCTCAATGGGCCGGGAGGGTGATCGTGAAGGCGGATCCCGCTCCGACTCGGGAGCGGGCCTCGATCCGTCCACCCAGCGAGGTGGCGATGTGCTTGACGATCGCGAGGCCGAGGCCGGTCCCCCCGAGCTCCCGGCTGCGGCTCCGATCGACCCGGTAGAACCGCTCGAAGATCCGATCGAGGTGCTCGCTCGAGATCCCGTCGCCGAAGTCCTCGACCTCGATGGTCACCTCGCCCTCGATCACGCGTGCCTTGACCTCCACCGGTCGGGTGGTCCCGCCGTACTTCACGGCGTTGGTGACCAGATTTCCGACCGCCTGTTCCAGCAGCGGGCGGGTGCCCTGCACCCGGGGATCCCCTTCGATCTTCACGATGATCTCCGGCCCGGCTGGCGTGCCCGGGTCATCGTCGGTGGCGGCGCTCTTCACCGAATCGACCACCGATTCGATGATGGAGGCGACGGAGATCGCCTCGAGCTCCAGAACGGACCGGCGTTCGGGATCCTCGATTCTGGCGAGCGTGAGGAGATCCTCGATGATGTTCGAGAGCCGTTGCCCGTTGCGGACGATGACGTCGCCGCACTTTCGAACCAGCGCCGGATCGTCGGTCTCCTGCAGCAGTTCCGCATATCCGTTGATCGACGTGATCGGCGTCCGCAGTTCGTGCGAGACGTTCGCGGCGAAGTCCGTCCGAATCCGCTCCAGCTGTCGCAAGCGGGTGGTCTCCTCGAGCAGGATCACCGTGCCGATCGCGACGCCACGGCCGTCGGTGAGCGGTTCCGCCACCAGTTCGGCGATCCGCGTCGAACGCTCGAACGGGATCTCCGTCATGTAGCGGACCCCGGATCGCCTCGAGGCCTTGACCGCTTCCTGGAGGGCTGGTTCGCGAATGACCTCCTGGAGCAGGCGACCTCTGATCTCGACGTCCGCGAGTGCGAACATCCCGAGCGCCGCGGCGTTGAGTCGAATGATCCGCTGTTCCCGGTCGAGGGCGATCAGGCCGTTCGACCTCGACTGCAGGATCGACAACATCTCCGAGGTCTGGACCTGGAGGGCATCGATGTTCGAGTCGAGTTCGCCGGCCATCGCGTTGAGCGCGACGGCGAGTTCGCGGAATTCGTTGGCAGCGTCCTCCCGAAGCCTGCCCGAGAAGTCGCCGTCGGCGAATCGACGGGCGGCATCCGTCGCGCGGCGGGTCTGGCGACCGATCGATCGCGCGAGCATCGCGAGGATCAGGATCGTCGCCACCGAGATCGCTGCCACCACCATGGTCACCAGGGAGGCCGCAGCTTGATCGTCGCCGGCCACCGAGACCGCGACGACCCACACCACCGCCTGCACCGCAAGAAGGGTGAGGGCGTTCCGCCAGAGAAGACTTCGTCCCAGCCTGATCGTCAATCTCGCATGGGGGCGGGGAGTCGATCCGAGAACCGATATCCCACCCCTCTGACCGTCTCGATGCACCTGCCGAACTCACCCAGCTTTCGCCGAAGGGCGGTGACGTGCACGTCGACCGTCCTGGTGGAAAGGACCATCGACCGGCCGTGGACCGCCGAGATGATCTGGTCACGCGAACGAACGAAGCCGGGACGCGACGCAAGATACCGGAGGAGACTGAACTCCGTGTAGGTGAGCGGGATCTCGTCTCCGTCGATCAGGACGAGGTGGCGGGCCGAGTCGATCACCAGTCGCTGGTCGAAGAGCGCGACGCGTTCGCTCGAGGATTCCGGGTCCTCGAGCAGGAATTCGTCGTGCCGCCGGAGGATGTTCGTGACGCGAGCGACGAGCACCCTCGGGCTGAAGGGCTTGACGACGTAGTCTTCGGCGCCGACCTCGATCCCGGAGATCACGTCGGAATCCTCACCCTTCGCGGTCACCATGATGATCGGAATGGACCTCGTCGACGGCTCGGACTTGAGACGACGGCACACATCCATGCCGTCCACGTCGGGGAGCATTCGATCCAGGACGATGAGGTCCGGTGGAGTCCGTCGAATCTCCGCGAGCGCGTCGCGACCCGAGTGTACGATCGAGCAGTTCATGCCCT
>JAACEA010000227.1 GCA_009936695.1 Planctomycetia bacterium | reverse complement strand
ACTGGTAAGATGCTTCGCTTGCGATGCTTTTGGCCTCGACTTCGGTGCTTGTTGACGATGCGATGTGCTTTTTGGCTTCGGCTTTTGACCTCTGGACGACTCTGGAGCCACCGGGCGATCCGGAGCGCCGCCTCCTCCTGCGCGTCGAGTCGTACCGCGAGCGTCCGCAGGCCGCGAAGCGCAAGCCAGGCATCGTCGGGACTCGCGCCATGACCGAGGTCCATCGCGGTGGTCTTGAGGCGATCCCAGATGGAACGGTCTCGTGCGCAAAGGGCGCCGAGCATGAGATCCGAGTGTCCGCCCACGTACTTGGTCAGGGCGTGCACGACGACGTCGACCCCATGTTCGATCGGTCTGAATCCGAGCGGCGTCGCCCAGGTGTTGTCGATCGCGGTGATGATTCCGCGATCGCGACAGGCGGCGGAGATCGCCGGGACGTCCTGCATCTCGAACGTGACGGAGCCGGGGGATTCCATGAAGACCAGCCGGGTGTTCTCCCGGAAGAGATGCTCGATCCCCGGGCGGCCGTCCTGTCCGATCCTCGGATCGTAGTAGGTGGTCTCGACTCCGAAACGAGCGAGGATTCCTTCGCACAGGATCCGACTGGGGCCGTAGCACGAGTCGACCATGAGAAGGTGATCGCCTCGGCCGACGAATGCCATCAGCGCGACACCGACCGCGGCGAGTCCGCTCTCGACGAGTATGGCGCCGTCGGCCGCGTCGAGATCAGCGATCGATCCTGCCAGGGCGCGTTCGGTCGGGGTGTCGAGCAGGCCGTAGCTGTAGGGTCCGTTCTGAAGATCGAACGAGAGTGCATTCTCGAATTCCGCCAGCGTCTCGAACGTGACGGTGGATCCGCGAACCACCGCTGGATTGACGAATCCGTGTTTCGGCCTGCCGGTACGGGCGAGTGCGCTGCGGGCGGCTGCATTCCGGCCGGGTACGTGATCTTCGGGTGAATCGGTCATGGAGGGAGGAGACTAGCGAGTCGCGGGGCGGCGACGCGATGTCGCGACCCACGCGCGAAGGGGCCGGCGGACCGGGAATTCATCGGATTCGCTGGCCATCGCTCCGGGCATGCAGGCTCGTCGAATCAGGATCCACACACCCGTTTTCCGGCCGATACGGCCGATCGACACGATCGTTTACCAAATTGTTCAGGTTCCGAGAATCCCTTGCCCGATCCAACGAGTGGCTCCGTCGTGGAGCTCTTCACCTTCCCCATTGATTGGGAGACCCGCGTCATGAAGGGATTCGACGTCATCAAGAGCTTCGCAAAGGAGCTCATCGAGATTCTCGTGCTGTTCATCGCCCTGGGCGTTCTCGCCCAGATCACGTTCGGTGACAAGGTCACCTTCTTCAACGGCGTGGTCTCAAACCTCATGGGGCTCATCAATGAGTTCGGTTCGAACGGCCTGGTGGGGCTGATCGCACTTCTTCTCATCGTGAGCATCTACCGAAGAAATACGACGACCGCCTGATACGGGCCATTCGAAGGTATCGAACACGACCGCCGTCCCGTCTTCCACGGGGCGGCGGTCTCTCTTTCCGGGCTGGTCTCGAATGACGCCGCTCAGGCGAGGAGCGAATCTGGATCCTCGAGCAGACGCTTCACGGTGTTGAGGAACCGGGCCCCCTCGGCGCCGTCGACGACGCGGTGGTCGCAGGAGAGGCTGAGCGGAAGGGCCGTGCCGGCGAAGATCATGCCGTCCCTCGCCATGACCTTCTCGAAGGACCGACCGGCGGCGAGGATGCCGACTTCGGGATAGTTGATGATCGGCGTCGCGAACCGTCCGCCGTAGCTGCCGACGTTCGAGATCGTGAAGGTGCCGCCGGTCAGTCGTTCCCGCGGGATGGTGCGGTTCTTGCAGCCCTCCGCAACGTCGGCGACGGCCCGTCCGAGCTCCACGAGGGACATGCGATCGGCATTCCCGATCACCGGAACCATGAGGCCGTGATCGGTGTCGACCGCACAACCGAGGTTCACGACATCCTTGATCAGGATCTCCTCTCGGGCGTCGTCGACGTTGGCGTTGATCGCAGGGTGCTTGCGCAGCGCCCGGCACGTCGCGGTCATGATGAAGGGGAGCAACGAGAGTCGGGTGCCGAGGACCTTCGCGTACTCCCGTCGCTTGACTTCGAGCTCGGTCACGTCGACCTCGTCGACCACCGTGAAGTGGACCGCGGTCTTGACCGAGAGGTCGAGGGCCTGGGCGATCTTGCGCCGCACGCCGCGGAAGGGGATCCGCTCCTTGATCCCGTCGGCGGACACGGGGGGGAGGTCCCGCGGCGCGGCCGAGAGGCTCGCGGCGGTGATCACCGCGGCGTCGGTCGCGTCGGTGTTGACGTTCGCCGCGGGGGCGCCGTCGCGTCCGAGTGACGCGTGGGCATGGACGTCGCTCGCGGTGACCCGACCGCCCCGGCCGGTGCCGGGAACGTGGTCGATGTCGATTCCGAGTTCCCGCGCGACCCGGCGGACCGCAGGGGTCGCCATCGCCTTGCCTGCCGCGGCGACTCCGTTGGTGGGTGATTCGTGCTCGGGGTTTCGGGAGAAACGGCTGCTCACCTCGAGGGTCCCGCTCATCGTGCCGACCACGGTCCCCTGATCGCCCTCGCTCGAGTCGTCGCTCGTGGACGCCTCGGCAGGAGTGTCCTTCGCCGGCGTCCCGGGGGCGGCGCCACCGTCGACCTTGTAGGTCACGAGGATCGACCCGACGTTGATGATGTCACCTTCGCTGCCACGGAGTTCGTCGATGACGCCGGTCCAGGGACTCGGGACTTCGACCAACGCCTTGTCGGTCTCCATCTCGGCCATGGTCTGGTGTTCCTGAACCTGCTCGCCGGGTTTGACCTTCCAGCTGATGAGCTCGGCTTCATGCACGCCTTCACCGAGATCGGGAAGGATGAAGTGCGACTTGTCGGCGGGTTGCTTGGTGGCGGCCATGGAGTGGATCCGGAGTTCGATGCGCTGAGGGTTCGGTTCGGTGTCGACGGACGGGATCAGTACGCGGAGATCTCGTCGATGGCGAGTCCGATGCGTTCGGTGTCGGGCAGGTACTCGAGCTCGAGCTTGTAGTACGGCATGATCGTGTCGAAGCCAGCGACCCGCTGGACGGGCGCCTCGAGGTGCAGGAAGCAGCGTTCCATGATCCGCGTCGCGATCTCTGCGCCGAACCCTCCGGTCTTCGGCGCTTCGTGGACGATGACGCAGCGACCGGTCTTCCGGACGCTGGCCTCGACCGCCTCCATGTCGAAGGGGTAGAGGGTCCGGAGATCGATGAGCTCGATGCTTCGTTCGCTCTTCTCGATCGCCTGCATGCACTGCACCACGCTGGCGCCCCAGCTGACGATGGTGAGATCCTCACCTTCGCACACGGTTCGGGCCTTGCCGATCGGAAGCACGTACTCGTCCTCGGGAACCTCTTCCCGGAACGCTCGGTAGATCCGCTTCGGTTCGAAGAAGATGCACGGATCAGGATCCCGGAGGCACGCGATGAGCAGGCCCTTCGCGTCGTACGGCGAGCTCGGCATCACGACCTTGAGGCCGGGCTGGTGGATGTAGATGTTCTCGGGGGAATCGCTGTGCAGTTCGGGGGCGTGGATGCCGCCGCCGACCGGAACGCGGATGGTGAGCGGAACCGTCAGGCCGCCGCGGGTCCGAGTGCGCATCCGCGCCGCGTGTGAGCAGATCTGGTCGTAGGCGGGGCCGAGAAACCCGTCGAACTGGATCTCGGGGACGGGCCGAAGGCCCGCCATCGCAAGACCGATCGAGGTTCCGATGATGCCACTCTCGGCGAGCGGGGTGTCGACGACCCGGTGATCGCCGAATCGCTTCTGAAGTCCTTCGGTGACGCGGAAGACGCCGCCGTTGAGGCCCACGTCCTCTCCGAGGAGGAGAACACGGTCGTCCTTCTCCATCTCCTGGACGAGGGCGAGGTTGATCGCTTGCACGAGGGTGAGGCTGGCCATCGGTTGCGTTCCGTCTGGAATCGGGACGAGTTCGTCCCAGGGGGTGCGGTGAGGAGGAGACCGTCCGTGCTCAGGCGTTGGTCGCCTGGGTGGACTCGATCTGCGAGGGATCCTGCCCGATCGAACTGGTTCGCCGGGTGCGTCGCTGAAGGTCGAGATCCGGGGGGATCTCGGCGTACATCGCGTTGAAGAAGTCGTCGCTGTCCGGCGCGTCGATGTTCTCGGCGCGATGCACGATGCCCGCGGTGTCGGCTTCGACCTTCTCGGCGAGCGCCGCTTCCTTCGAATCGTCCCAGATGCCGAGTTCCTTCATGTATCCGCGGACCCGGATCAGTGGATCACGCTGTCGCCACAGTTCGACCTCCTCCTCGTCGCGATAGCGACGGGCGTCGTCGGCCGTGGTGTGGTCGCCGAGGCGATAGGTGACGCCCTCGACGAAGAACGGTCGACCGTGTTCGCGGCCCATCGCGACGGCCTTCCGCATGCAGTACACGACCGCGAAGATGTCGTTGCCGTCGCACTGGATGGTGTCCATGCCGTACGCGACCGCCCGCTGGGCGACGGTCGGAGCGGAGCACTGGATCCGTCCGGGGACCGAGATCGCCCAGTGGTTGTTCTGGCAGAAGAAGACGACCGGGATGTCGAGGTTCGCGGCGAAGTTCATCGCCTCGTGGAAGTCACCCTCGCTGGTCGCCCCGTCGCCGAAGAACGTGCAGGCGACCCGCTTCTCGCCGCGGTACTTGCTCGCCCAGGCGAGACCGGTGGCGTGCAGCATCTGGGTGCCGATCGGCACCGCGATCGGCGTCACGCAGAGCGCCGGATCGATGTTGTTGCCGCGTTCGTCGCCCATCCAGTGGAGCAGGATCTTCTCGGGGGGAAGTCCCCGGTGGAAGAGTCCGCAGTTCTCGCGGTAGCAGGTGACCAGCCAGTCGTCCTGGTTGAGGACGTAGGCGGCGCCGAGCGAGTTCGCCTCCTGACCCATGTTCTGGGGGTAGGTTCCCATCCGGCCGGATCGTTGAAGCTTGAAGGCGACCTCGTCGAGCTTTCGACAGAGCGTCATCTCCTCGTACAGGCGGATGAGGTCGTCGTTCGGGATCAGATCCTTTCCGAGTTCGGCGTCGAACTGGCCGTGCTCGTCGAGGATCGAGATCCGCTTGATCTCGGTGGTGAGTGCGTTGGTGATCGGCATGAGCGAAGGGTCCGTGAAGCGGTCGGGCGGATCGGGGCGATGATGGGCGGCTCGCCCGGTAGCGGAGGAGTCGGGGATGACCGGTCGGCCGGTCAGGAAGGCTGTTCAGGAACGCCCCGAGGTCGTTTTCCCGGCTTGGCGTCCTCCCTCGGGAGGAGGGTCGGCGACGCGTCGCCCCCGGGTGAGGAATGGCCCCCATTCTACCAACCTCGACCTCCATGTTCGACGTTCCGGCCCTCCTGATCGCCGGAGAGATCACGGTGGGCCCGCAAAGAGGCGTGAATCGCGGTTCTCGGGCAGAAGGTGGCGTCGTGGGGCGGCGGTCGACGAGGCTCAGAATCCGACCGCCTGCCCGTCGGCGCGAAGATCACTCCCCGCACACCAGCCATCCTCGATCGCATGGATCGCCTGGCCGCGGCCGAAACTCACGGATCGCTGCTCCGCCTGCTTCACCCGATGCCCACGCTGGGCGAGGACCTCGCGGACCGTGGGATCGAAGCCCGGTTCGAGGCTCACATTGACGCCGCTCATCCACTGGAAGCGGGGTGCATCGAGGGCCGCCTGGGGATTCTGGCGGTGGTCGCGAACCCGACTCAGGACCTGGAGGTGTCCCTGTGGCTGCATGAAGCCGCCCATGACGCCGAACGCCATGAGCCCGTCGGCGGGCGATGCGGCGGGGTCGGTCGGGGTGGCCATCGCGGGAATGATGGTGTGATAGGGCCGCTTGTCCGGCGCGATTCGGTTCGGGTGTCCGTCCGCGAGATGGAAGCAGGCGCCGCGATTCTGCATCGCGATTCCCCATCCGGGGATCACCACGCCCGATCCGAACCCGGTGTAGTTGCTCTGGATCAGACTGACGCAGCGGCCCTCGCCATCGGCGGTGCAGAGCAGGATGGTGCCGCCGGGTTTCGGGATGCCCGCATCAAACGTCTGTGCCTTCGATCGGTCAATGTCCGCGGCCAGTCGTGCGAGCCGGTCGTCGGCGAGGAGTTCCGAGGGTGCGACGTCGACGAAGCGTGGATCCGCCACGTGGCGGTGGGCGTCGGCGAAGCCCAGTTTGACCGCCTCGATCTCAAGATGCAGCGCATCGGGTCCGTCGGGGTCGAGGTCCTCCATCTCGAAGTGCCGCAGCACGCCGAGCGCGACCAGGGCTGCGAGTCCCTGCCCGTTGGGGGGAATCTCGTGCAGCGTGGTGCCGCGATAGTCGACGCCGATCGGATCCACACGGAGGGACTCGTGGTTCGCAAGGTCGCTTGCCCGCATGAATCCACCCTCGGCGCGGGCCGACCGCTCGATCGCATCGGCGATCTCGCCCCGGTAGAACGCTTCGCCTTCGCTCTCGGCGATCGCCCGGAGGGTGCGGGCGTGCCCGGGCAGTCGGACCAGCTGGCCGGGCTTCGGCGCTTCGCCGTCGAAGAGGAAGGCGTCCTTCCAATCCTCGCGATCCGAATAGCCTCGAGCGGCGCGGCCCCAGAGACCGGCGGTCTGCGGTGCGACGAGATAGCCGTTCTCGGCGTAGTCGATCGCGGGTACCATGAGATCGGCGAACGGAAGTCGGCCGTGCGCTCGCCAGAGATCGACCCACATCGCGACGCCACCGGGAACGGTGACGGGTTTCCATCCGCTTCGTGGCATTCGTCGTTCGTTCTCGAACGCCGTGACATCGAGGCCCGCCGGGCTCCGACCCGACCCGTTGAAACCGGTCACCGGTGAACCCCCGGAAGTACCGTTCGCATCGTGCACCAGGGCGAAAGCGTCGCCGCCCAGACCGTTGGTGGTGGGCTCGACGACGGTCATGCACGCCGCGGTCGCGATGGCGGCATCCGCCGCGGTGCCGCCTCGGCGAAGCATGTCGAGCCCCGCCGCCGCCGCCACCGGGACGCTCGTCGCGACGATGTTCCTGGCCGTCACGGGCTCGCGCTGCGAGGGATAGGGAAGTCGATAGTCGATTCGGCTCATGCACGAAGGCTAGCACAGGCCGAAGCGGGTACGGTTTCGTCCGGTCGACCCGGAGACGAGTTCATGCTCATTTGGATCCTCCTGCTCCTTCCGATACTCGTGCTCATGCCGGCCGGGTGCATCCGGAACCAGAACGCCAAGCCGACCTCGACCCGGCGACCGCTCATCGTCGCCCACCGAGGGGCGTCGGGAGATGCACCCGAGAACACGATGGCCGCCTTCGCGATGGGATTCGACCGGAATGCGGATGCCGTCGAGGGCGATTTTCGACTCACCCGCGACGGCATCATCGTCGCGATGCACGACCGCGATCTCCTGCGAACGACGGGCGACCCGCGACGCGTGGACGAGGTCGACTTCGACGATCTGCAACGGCTCGACGCCGGCGCATGGGGTCGGTGGCGGGACGAAGGATTCACCGGCGAGCGGGTCCCCTCGCTCGAATCGATACTCGAAACGCTTCCCAAGGGTCGTGGCGTGTTCATCGAGGTCAAGGATTCCCCACGAATCGTTCCGGCGCTGGTCGAGGTGGTCGATCGATCGGGGATCGACGTCGCGATGATCACGGTGATCTCATTCGATCCGGTCGTGATCGAGACCATCAAGTCGCAGCGACCCGACTGGCGGGCGCTCCTGGTGACGGGGTTTGAACGGCGGGATGGCGGTTGGTCGCCGGAACCCGGCGACTTGATCCAGACGGCGAGGAAGATCCAGGCGGACGGCGTCGACGTCCAGGCTTCGCTCGACGTGATCGACGAGCCCTTCGTATCGGCCGTTCGCGAGGCGGGATTGGAGTTGCACGTCTGGACCGTCGACGATCCGGAAGTCGCGCGAACGTTGGCCGGGCTCGGCGTTGATTCGATCACCACGAATCTGCCGGGCGTCATCGGGCGATCGTTGAGGGAGAACGGCGTGGGAAATGACCCTCGATAAGGCGGCCCGCCATCGAGAAATCGTCGAGGAGTTTTCGATCCCCGGCGTATGATGACGGCTCGATGTCTCGATCGGAACCAGTCAGATTCGGCGTCGTCATCCCCGCATTCCGGGCGCTGGAGACGATCTCGCAGGCGCTCGATGCGGTTGCGTTGCAGACGCATCCACCGGTGGCGGTGGTCGT
>JAACEA010000226.1 GCA_009936695.1 Planctomycetia bacterium | reverse complement strand
GATGCGATCCAGAAGGAGCCGGAGTTCCGGGAGGCCTGCGAGTCGGATCCCCGCGTGCAGCGGGCGGTCGATGCGGCGCGGGCCCTCGAGAACCATGCGCGTCATTCCGGGGTGCATGCGGCCGGGGTGATCATGGCGACGCGTCCGCTCGACGAGATCGTCCCCCTCTGCAAGGCGTCGGGAAGCGACGACGTGGTGACGCAGTGGGACGGTCCGACCTGCGAGCGGATCGGCCTGCTCAAGATGGACTTCCTCGGTCTTCGTACCCTCTCGACGATCGAGCGGGCGAGGCAGCTCGTCCTCGAATCCGTGCCGGAGGCCGCGATCTGGAAGGCGGTCGGTCGTGAGATGCCGACGGCCGGAACCGCCGCGGCGCGGACCGCGATCCATCCGCTCGACATGGAGCGCGTGCCGTTGGACGACCAGCGGGTGCTGGACCTCTTCCGTCGCGGCGAGACGAGCGGGATCTTCCAGTTCGAATCCGGGGGAATGCGGAAGCTGCTGGTCGAGATGCAGCCCGACCGGCTCGAGGACCTGATCGCGGCGAACGCGCTCTTCCGTCCCGGCCCCATGGAGCTGATCCCCGACTACAACGCCCGCAAGCACGGGACGCAGGCGGTTCCATCGGTGCACGAGATCGTCGACCGGTACACCGAGGAGACCTACGGGATCATGGTGTATCAGGAGCAGGTGATGCAGGTGCTTCACGGGCTCGGCGGGATCCCGCTTCGAACCGCGTACACGGTGATCAAGGCGATCTCCAAGAAGAAGATGAGCGTGATCGATTCCGCCCGGTCCGACTTCGTCGCCGGGGCCGAGAAGCACGGGGTCGGCAACAAGCAGGCGGACGAGCTGTTCGATCTGATCCTGAAGTTCGCGGGGTACGGTTTCAACAAGAGCCACTCGACCGGCTATGCGATCGTGGCCTACCAGACCGCGTACCTGAAGACCTACTTCCCGAACCAGTACATGGCCGCGGTGCTCACCTTCGAAAGCCAGGCGAAGAAGGTCGAGGAATGGTCGGTGTACCTCGAGGAATGCATGCGGGTGCCGTTTCCGGACACCACGCCCGAGCGACCCCACGTGGGCGTGACCGTCCGCCCGCCGGACGTCAACGTCTCCGGCGAGGACTTCAAGGTCGTCTTCGACGAGGGCGAGACGCCGGGGAACTGCGCCGGGCACGTCCGCTTCGGATTGCAGGCGATCAAGGGGATCGCGAAGGACGGGATCGCCTCGATCGTCGCGACCCGCGGGGAGCACGGGGTCTTCGAGTCGTTGCACGACTTCTGCGAACGAATCGATCACGCGCGGATCAACCAGAAGGCGGTCGAATCACTCGTTCGAGCCGGCGCGTTCGACTCCATTCACGGTGCGGAGGCCCGGGCGGCGATGGTCGTCGCGGTGCCCGATGCGTTCAAGGCGGGCAAGACGCTCGCGGCGGATCGGTCCGCGGGGCAGAACATGCTCTTCGGCGGCGGTGACGAGGAGGCGGAGGCCGATGATCGCGCACCACGGATGCCGCTCCCCGAGGTCAAGCCATGGGATCAGATGACCCGGCTCGCCGAGGAGAAGGAGACGCTGGGCTTCCACGTGTCCGGCCATCCGCTCGACGGCATCCAGGATCTCATCGAGGAGTTCTGCACCGCGGGAAGTCGCGACGTCGGCAGTCTTGGAAACGAGACGCCGGTGGTCTTCGCGGGCGTGATCAACCGGGTTCGACCGGTGGTGACCCGCAACGGTTCGAAGATGGCGATGCTCACGATGTCGGACAAGCACGGTACCGTCGAAGGGGTCGTCTTCAGCGAGGCGTTCACCAAGTACGCGGACCAGATCCAGGTCGACGCCACGGTGATCCTCGTCGGGCAGGTCGAGACCGGCCGCGGCGACCCTCAGATCGTCGTGGAGCAGGTCATTCCGCTCAACCGCGTTCCGAATCTGCTCTCGACCCGGATCGAGATCCTCATCGACGCGACCCGCGACGGAAACGACGAGGCCGCCACGCGGCATCGGATGCAGTTCGTCTCCGGGCAGTTGAAGCAGGCCGCGGGAAGCGTCCACGCGTTGTCCGGCCGCCCGGTGGAGACGGTCCTCCATCTCAGGCTCGCCGGCGGGCGGCACGTGGTGCTCGCGGCCCCGGGGGTTCGGGTCGTGCCGGACGACGATCTCGTCGCGCGGCTGCGCGAAGCGGGCGCCGATGGCGTGAAGGTCCGGGGCGGGTTCATCCCACCCCGGCGCGAGAATCGTCGTCGTCGGTATGCGAAGACCGGTTCGACCGACGACTGAGCATCCGCGCGGGGATTCGAGACTCGACGGTCCGGCGTGTGTCGGTTCGCGATCAGGGCATGAGCCTCATGGTGTTCCACGCCTCACCGTCCACCACGTACGTCACGCGATCGTGCAAGCGGAAGGGGTGGCCCTGCCAGAATTCGAAGCGGTCCGGTCGGACGCGGTAGCCGCCCCAGTGCGGCGGCCTGACCGGGTCTGATCCGTCCGCGTACACGGCATCGGTGGAAGCCCTCCTGGCCTCGAGCGCGTCACGATTCGCGATCGGCCGGGACTGATCGCTCGCGATGGCGTTCAGTCGGCTTTCGATCGGGCGACTGGCGAAGTACGCGTCGCTCTCCGCCTCGGTCGTCTGCTCGATCGGACCCTCGATCCGGACCTGCCGGTCGAGGTTGTCCCAGTGGAGGAGCAGCGCTGCTCGCGGGTTGGTGGCGAGGTCGAGGCCCTTGCGACTCTCCCGATTCGTGAAGAAGACGAAGCCGCGGTGGTCGTACTGCTTGAGCAGGACGATTCTCGCGGTGGGGCGGGCGTCGAGCGTCGCGGTCGCCACCGTCATCGCGTTGGGATTCGGCGTGCCGGCGTGTTCGACCGCGTGATCGAACCAGGCGGTGAAGACGTCGAACGGATCGGCGGGGGGTGCGTCGAAATCGAGTTTCATCGGAGACTCCAGGCGAGGCGGGGAGGCGGCATCATCCTCGATTCGAATCGGTCTCGTCGGGCAGCGGCGGCGCGGGCGGCGTCGGCTCGTCGGCGTCGCCGAGCAGGCGATTCATGTCGAGGGACCGGACGTCTTCGGTCCGGATCTCGTCGAGATGCTCCGCGTTCATGATCGGTCGCGAGTCGGGATGGTCGCCCGGGCGCGGCATCGGCGGGTCGGGTGGGTCCGGCTCAGCGCTGGGCGGGGCCGGGCTCTTCGGGGCAGGGAGGTCGGCGGTCGCGTCGGCATCGATCGCGCCCGATCCGAGATCGAGCAGTTCCTTGTCGACGCCGAAGACCCGGAGCCAGTGTTCGACCTGCCTTCGGTCCGCCGCCTGGCTCGCGGGGGTCGAAGTCGGCGTGCCCCCACCCGAGGCGGGACGCTGCCGGTCCGATGCGAGGAACTCCAGAAACGCCTCGGACGAGATCACCGTGGCTCGACGACGGCGGGCGTTCACCACGATCTCCCGGTCGCTCGTCACGACGGTGAGCCGTCGGGGGGCCGAGGATCCGCGGACGAGGCGAAGAATCAGATCATCGGCCGTGACGCCGGGGCCGGCGAATCGAACATGAACCCGGCCGGTTTCGTCGACCTGGTGCGGCTTGCTCACGCCGTCGCAGACCAGGACCGCCTCTTCCCCTCGAAAACGGCTGTTCGTGATCAGAATGGCCAGTTCTTCGAGGTCGATGCCCGCGAGATCGGGCGGAAGGACGCCGACGACATGAAGGACGTTGTACGCATCAACCAGGAGCGGCACGGTGTTCCTTGGGGGCGGGATCGGTGGGGTCCAGCCTATCGGGATGAGGCGATCCCGGCTCATGACGCGGCTTTCGCCAGGGGCCGGGCCGGATCGTGGGTCGGCCGAGATGCGCTCTAAAGCCCGGCAGAACATGCGATTAGGGGAGGAGGTGGGCCGTTCCAGCGGGAATCCGGCAAGCGGGTGGTCGGAACTCGGCCTCGAAAGTCGAACGCAATCCTGCATCCGGGCGGGTTGCCCCTTGCGGGGAGGCCGGGGATTGGTTGTAATGCTTTGCTTCCCCGAGAAATACCGCTTTTCGCGGTCTGGAGCAGCGACGGTCATGGCGATTCGAATCAAGGCCCGTGGTGGCGAGAGTGCGGAGCAGATGCTCCGTCGATTCAAGAAGCTCTGCGAGAAGGAAGGACTGACGAAGGACGTGAAGAAGCGTCAGTACTTCGAGAAGCCCTCCGAGCGGAACCGTCGAGAGGCCCGGAAGCGGGTCGCTCGGGTCGCCCGCGTCGGCATGCCGCCGCGCTGATTCATCAGAATGAACACTCCGGGATTGGCGATCGGTCCGTCGATCCGCCGATGTACCCCCCAAGTCACCGGGTCGGCCCTGAGGGTCGCGCGTGGTGGCGCCGTCGTGGTCGAGGGCGGGAAACCGTTCCCGTCCCATTCGAGATCAATCAGGTTCACGTCCGGCCCGATCGGCCGGTATCCACGCAAGGACCACCCACCAGATGAACACGATGCTTCAGTCCCAAGCCCTCTTCCTCGCTGAAATGCCCGGCATCGCCGAGGCGCCGGCGTGGTTCCTTGCTCCGATCGGCGCGATCTGCGCCCTGATCGCCGCACTCCTCTTCTACAAGTCCGTCATGGGCCACACGGAAGGTGACGCGGAGATGGTGCGGATCGCGAAGGCGGTCCGAGACGGTGCCGGTGCGTATCTGGGACGACAGAACCGGATCGTGACGGGCGTGTTCGTCGCCCTGCTCGTGCTGCTCGGCCTCATGGCCGCCGGCGGCCTCCAGGACTTCTGGACCGTCGGTGGCGTCGCCGTCGCCGGCCTTCTCTCCGGTCTCTGCGGCTTCTTCGGGATGAAGACGGCGACCAACGCCTCGGCCCGGACCACCGCGGCCGCGAAGGAATCGCTCAACCAGGGCCTCACCGTCGCCTTCCGTGCCGGTGCGGTCATGGGTCTCTGCGTGACGGGCTTCGCCCTGCTCGACATCTCCCTCTGGTTCTTCATCTTCTACGTCGTCCTGGGCGATTCCTTCGCCGGCGGCCTCGTCGACATCACCACCGTCACCCTGAGCTTCGCGATGGGTGCCTCGTTGCAGGCCCTGTTCGCCCGCGTCGGTGGCGGCATCTACACCAAGGCCGCGGACGTCGGTGCCGACCTCGTCGGCAAGGTCGAAGCGGGCATTCCCGAGGACGACGCCCGCAACCCCGCGACCATCGCGGACAACGTCGGCGACAACGTCGGCGACGTCGCCGGCATGGGCGCCGACCTCTACGAGTCCTACTACGGCTCGGTGCTCGCGGCCATGGCCCTCGCCGCCGCGGCCGCCGTCCAGCTCTCCCTCGGCGATGTCGACGGCCTTCGGCTCGTGACCGTCCCGCCGGCCCTCGCCGGTCTGGGCATTCTCGCGTCGATCCTCTCGATCTTCGTGGTTCGCACGAAGGAAGGCGCCTCGCTCGCCCAGCTCCTGAAGAGTCTCCATGGTGGTGTCTGGGCGAGTTCCGGACTGATCGTGCTCGGCTCCGCCGGTCTGCTCTGGTTCGCCCTCGGAAGTCCCGAGATGGCGGACGCCGGCGTGATCTGGTGGCGGCTCTGGATCGCGATCGTGGTCGGCCTGCTGTCCGGCCTCGTGATCGCCTGGGGTACCGAGCAGTACACCTCCTACGAGCACGCACCGACGCAGCGGATCGCCGAGCAGGCCCAGATGGGACCTGCGACCGTGATCATCTCCGGCATCGCCGAAGGCATGAAGTCGACCTGGATTCCGCTGATCACCGTGGTGGTCGCGATCCTCGTCTCCTTCGTCGCCGCAGGCGGTGGTGACACCTTCCTGATGGGTGTGTTCGGCGTCGGCATCGCCGCGGTCGGCATGCTCTCGACGCTGGGCATCACGCTCGCGACCGACGCCTACGGGCCGATCGCGGACAACGCCGGCGGAAACGCCGAGATGACCCACCAGGAGCCCTACGTCCGTGAGCGGACCGACATGCTCGACTCGCTCGGCAACACCACCGCGGCGACCGGCAAGGGCTTCGCGATCGGCTCGGCGGCGCTCACCGCCCTCGCCCTGCTCGCGGCCTACGTGATCACCGTGAAGACCAATCTCGGCGTCGTCTCCGCGACGCCGGAGCAGGTCCAGGCCGAGACCTTCGTGTACGAGGGCCACGGCGTCTTCGCGATGGACGGCAACCCCGGCGGTGACATGCCGGCCCCGGTCGGCGGGCTCCTGCTCGCCGCTCGCGATCGGTCGGTCATCCTCGATGGCTTCGCTTCCGGCGGCTGGAAGGTCACCGACGCCAAGCCCCTCGGCGACGGTTCCCTCTTCGAGATGCAGGACGGCGAGACGTCCTACTTCTTCGAGATCGTCTCGACCAAGACGGCGACCATCCCGCAGTTGCTCCAGTACTACAACGTCACCCTGATGAATCCGAAGGTGCTCGCCGGTCTCTTCCTCGGCGTGATGCTGGTGTTCGTCTTCTGTGCGATGACCATGAACGCGG
>JAACEA010000225.1 GCA_009936695.1 Planctomycetia bacterium | reverse complement strand
CTTCGGCACGGCGTCATGCTCCGGAGTCTTCGTCCGGCCGATTGCCCGCATCACATCTGGACCGGGCTCCGGGACCGAACGTGATGGCGTTCTTGCCCGATCGCTTCGACTCGAGTGCGAGTTGGTCGGCGTGGCGGAGAAGACTCGGTCCATCGTGCCCGTCCCACGGGAAGGTCGAGAGACCCGCCGAGATGCTGAGGGTGCCGGGCGCGTTCAATCCGATCTGCGGGAATCGAAGGTCGCACACCTGCGATTGGAACCGGTGAGCGATCTGTTCGACGGATTCCGGGGGATTCGACCGCTCGCCGCGCGGGCCTTCCTGGTCGCTGAAGATCACCACGAACTCGTCGCCGCCGATCCGGAAGACGTGGTCTCCACGTCGAATCGTGACCCGGAGAAGCTCGACGGTCTCGCGGAGCACTTCGTCTCCGGCCTCGTGACCGTACTCGTCGTTGTACCTCTTGAAGTCGTCGATGTCGAAGACCATCAAGGTGACGATCCGTCGCTCGCGTCGAGCGGAATCGAGCGTCTCGAGCAGGATGCGCTCGAAGGCCCTTCGGTTGCCGGCGCCGGTGAGTTCATCCGTCTCGCAGAGGGTCTCGAGGCCGCGGAGGTGGCGATCCAGCGCGAGCCAGTGCCCGAGCCACTCCGCCCATCTCGTGAGATCGTCGATTCCGATGGTGGTGCTGACGAGCGAACCGAGCATGGTGCCGGAGAAGTGGATCGGCGCCGAAGGTCGGGCGTCGCCGTGGCCGTCGTCCTCCGGGTGGAGCAGATGCACGTCCTGCGTTCGCAGGTGGGTTCGAATCATGGCGAGGGCGATCGGCCGGACCATCCCGTCGTTCTCGATGACGCTGCCGACGAGATCGACGTCGCCGAGGTCTTCGGGGCTCTCCGGCCCCATGAGCGGGGCATCGTCCGCGTCAGGTTCGTCGCTCGAGGTGGGCGTCGAGGGGTGCGTGGGTTCCTGCGGGAGCGGCCGCTCGATCCGCGGCGCGGAATGCTCGGCGTCGCTCGTCGAGGTCGGCTGATCCTGGATCGAAGCCCGCGGCGTCGAGACACCGAGGGCGGTTCGAAGCCTCGTCGACGTGGTCGGGATCTCGACTGCATCGTCGAAGCCTGCGGCGATACCCGCCTCGATCGCGTCGTGTCGACCCGTCGGGACGAGCAGTACCAGTCGGACCCGGCCGTCCACGAGTCGGAACGCCTCGATGATCCTCGCCGCGGAGAACTCCGGAATCGTGACCGGGACGACGACCGTCCGGATCCCCTCGTCCGCCCGGCACAGTCCGACGCGGGCGACGGCCTCATAGACGTCGTCGACGGTCTCGGTCCGTCCGGAGATCGTGTCGCGGATCAGGTCGAGGGTCTCGGTGTGCTCCAGGCCACCATGGACCAGCAGAATCCGCTCGACGTCGCCACGGGACAGGTCGGGTTTGAGGGTGGCCGGGCCAGTCACGAGGGATCGTCCCTTCCAGAGATTCCGAGCGAGGGGGGGTCGTCGAGATCGTCGCCTCCGAAGAGGTCGAGCAGGTCCCGCATTTCCGCATCGGTCAACGACGTACGCTCCTCTCGGACCGCGGGTTCGTCCTCGGCGGGTGGAAGCGAATCGAGCGGAAGACCGCGAGCCTCGGCAGAAGCCGTTTTCGGACCCTCGGGCGGATCGAGCGGATCGTGGCGGTATTCGTGAGGATCAGAGGCGTCGACCTGCTGGCCGGCATGCACCTCGATCGCCACCCGTTCGGTGCAGACCCAGATTCCGACGCTGGGCATGACTTCTCGAACCGTCTGAAAGAGGGGGGCCAGGTCCCGCCAGGCATCCCGATTGACCACCACCAGCACCGTTCGTTCGTTGAGGTCGGGCGTCCATTCAGCCCGCATCCGCCGGGCTCGCTCGAGGGTCGCGAGTTGCGCGACCGCGAGCAGCGGATGCTTCGCCCGTTCGAAGGAGGACGCGGAGGGTTGCCGAAGGAGATCGAGCAGTTGCTGGGGAGGGTGCTCGTCCGGTGCGATCAGCATGACGCACTTCACGGACGAAGCGTCGTCATCGATCGTGTTTCCATCTGGATCCGACACCGCAAGGTCTCCCGACCTGAAGTCTAGCACCCGGTTTCCGCAGTGCCCGTCGAAGTTGGAATCACGCCGGGGGTTCGCGCCGGATCCACGAATATCGGAAGAAGCGTCCGCGATGTCCGGCCGCGGGTCGCGGGAAACCACGTTCCGCCCTCGACGTTCACTCCATCCGAAATCGACGGTTTCGACGCTCATGCGTGCCGGCCCTCGCGGCAGGCTGCGATGAACGATTCGAAGACGCCTGCCCCCGTGACGGGATCGTCGGTTCGTTCGGGATGCCACTGGACGCCCACCATGTATCGACGTTCCGTCGCTTCGACGGCCTCGATCACCCCGTCCGGCGCCGTCGCGACGACGTCGAGTCGGCCCGGATCATCCAGTGCCTGGACGTGATGACTGTGGACCACGCCTTCGAACCGTCGACCTCGCACGGGGTGGCTTGCGCCGTTCCGATGCTGATCCGCGGTGTCGAGGTGATCGGGGAGGTGCTGGTCGAGATGGCCGCCGGCATGAAGGCCCATCATCTGCATTCCCAGGCATATTCCGAGGACCGGGAGATCCGGTGCGTCGTGCTCGAGCCGTTCGAGCAGTTCAAGCTCGAAGGCCTGGCGATCCGGCGCGACGAGGGTCGCCGACGGATGGATGGGTTGATCGAAGGCCGTGGTGTCCGGGTCGTCGCCGCCGCTCAGGATCAACCCGTCGAGATGCGGGATGATCTCCGCGGCGGATCCGGGACAGGGAAAGAGCGGGATCGCGATCCCGCCGGCATCCGTCACGCTTCTGGCGTAACCACGCCGGAGGCGGATCTGGTCGTCGACGAGATCGGCCGTGACGCCGATGAGCGGTCGGCCATGCGGGATCGTTGAAATGAGAGGAATCTCCGTCGAGGACAGCGTGTCGACCGGGGTCTGAAACCCGAAACCTGCCGAAATCGTTGTTCGCCACCGATCTGGGGAGATATGGCGGTCGAGGACCGCCCGGTACATGCTGCACCCTGAGGGTGGGAAATGCAAGAACACTTGTCCATCAATGGCGATTTCGGTACGATCTCCGGCTCGTCGCCGCCCCGGGACCGGACCCTCGGCGGCTGTCTGACAAGGCTCGTTCGAAGACGAGCCCGGACATCCACGGCATCGGATCGGGGACCTCCGATCCTCTACCGGAATCCAGCACCATGACCCAGTTTCAGGCCGCTCCCACCATCCCGCTCAAGACCGGCACCGACGGCAAGCACTACGTCGACTACAAGTCCG
>JAACEA010000224.1 GCA_009936695.1 Planctomycetia bacterium | reverse complement strand
GCGATGATCTCGGCACGGTTCGAACCAGCCGTGCCGTGCTTCTGAACGGGGGATCAGCCGTTCCGACGGCGACGACCGGCAAGGCCGGCGACACCGAGGAGGGCGAGGGCGCCCGGGGCGGGAACGACGGTGAAGGTGGCCTGTTCGGCACCGGTGCCGATTCCTTCGTTCCAGGTGACGGACAAGGTCGAACCCGCGAGGTCGAAGTCACCGTCGTAGGCGAAGCGACCGACGAGGACACCCATGCCGGCGGTACCGGGGAGCATGCCGACCTGACCGTTGAGATTCGGGGGGCTGCCGTTGTACCAACCGGCGAACGCGTTGGGATACGGGGAATTGACGCCACCGAAGTTGGGGTCGAGGCCGGTCCCGGCACCCATGCCGGGAGCCTGCTCGGGAAGGAGCATGTCCTGCATGAAGCCGCCGATGGTCACGAACGAGTCGGCGAGCCGGGTGGCCGAGGTGTCGAACATGCCGCCGAGGTTGGTGGGTGCCCAACCGGCGCCGGTGGCACTCTGGTAATAGGTGACTCGGGCTGCTTCGGCGAGGGTGAGGTCGTAGACGTTGAGTGCGACGTCCGAAGCGCTGTCGGAGTAGAGGTAGAGATCCTGAACGTTGACGGAGACCGAGGTCCCGCCGAATTCCTCGGCCGTGACCGAGTAGGACACGACGCCGACGCCGGTGATGTCCGCCGTCGCGGCGAGGGTCAGGGACGCGGCGGTGAGGCCGCTGATGATCAGGGTGGAACGCATTGGTGGAATCTCCTTCTTTGGAATCAGTCGGGAACGTTGGCATGGAAGCCTTGGCCGGGAGGGACCGGCCGAAAGTGGGAATGCCTCGATGACGTGATGCCCGGTCAGATCGGTCGACTCCCTTTCGATCGAGCATCGTCGCTTTCCTCGCCACGTCGAGGCGACGCGTGACGAGGCATTCGGTGATATCCCCCCGGGCGTGTCCTTTCCGTTCGCTGGAACGCCCAGCCACCCGCGAAGACACGCCTTCGTGGACCCTCATTCTCCGGGTTGCAGTGGTCGATTCAATGGGGTGACGCGCGACTTCACCGAAGCCTTGCGGGGTCGCAACACAGTCCGCGTTCTCGCACGAAGAACCGGATCAGGCAAACGAAAAGCACACCCGGAGGAATCCTCGGGTGGGCGTCATCGGTGTGGAACGCGGCTGCGTCAGGCCTGGGTGCGACGTGCGCCGACGCGGAATTGCCGCGTTCGGGCGAGGTCGCGTTCACCGTGGGTGCGATCGAACGGGCGCCGGCCGCCGGGTCGGGGTCGGTCGAGTCCGCCGGGGAGCGAGGCGAGGGTCCGCAGGCCCGAGAGCCTGGGAACGAATCGGACCGACTTCGCGTCCAGAATGCGTGTGTCTGATCGGAGCGCCTCGAGGACCGCCGATGGGCGAGCCACCTGTCGCAGCGTCGAGTCGATCGGTTCGGGCTCGATGAGCGAGTCAATCATCCGGGCATCGAATTGTTCGGGCTGGAGCGGGTTCAATCGAGGTCTTCCAGACGAGATGGGTCGTGGGGGGCCAGGAACGGGACTCCAGTCGCAACGCTTTGCGATGGAGTTCGGTCTGATTTCCACGATCTGCTCCTCCCAGGAGCTGATCACGAACCAGGACCGAATCGAAATGTTCCCTTTTTCCTCACGACCAACCGTCTTTCGTCGAGGTCGACCCGAAGGTCTTCTCCGCGAAACGCCGATTGGCTCTCACGCTCACAAGATGCCCCAAATCCAGCCTGACGCAAGCGGAAGGGGTGTTCTTATTCGCCACGCTGGCACTGGAAGGCGATGCAAGTCCTTTGCCACCAGTGGATTCGGTCTCGATTGCTCTTTGGAATTTTCCTCCGATGTCGTCGGATCCGCGGCGGTTACCGTGCAGTCATGAAGCATCATCGATTCAGGTTGATCCCGTTGACGGGACTCGTGCTCACCGCCCTCGCGTCACTTGCCGGCTGCGAGACGGGCGTCGCTCGGGGCACCGTCGCCCAGCCGACGGTCGAGGTCCTGCACCCGCCTCTGGTCTACGACTGTCCGCGGCTCGAGGCGCCGCCGGCGTTCGATGGCGATCTGGAATCCGGCGCCTGGGCGGCGGCGGCCTGGACGGCCGACTATCGCGACATCGAAGGCGAGGCGCGGATCGATCCGAGGTACCGCACCCGATCGAAGATGGCGTGGGACGATTCGAATCTCTACATCGGCTGCGAGATGGAGGAGCCCGATCTCTGGGCGACCTACGACCGTCGGGACATGATCGTGTTCCACGAGAACGACTTCGAGGTCTTCATCGATCCCGATGGAGACGGGGACGAGTACTACGAGATCGAGATCAACGTGCTGGGGACGATCTTCGATCTGTTCCTCCAGCGGCCGTACCGGCTCGGCGGCCCGGCCGAGCACGGGTGGGACGCATCTGGAATGCGGTTCGCGATCCACGCCTCGGGCACCGTCAACGACGCCTCGGACCGGGACGAGGGCTGGGTCGTGGAACTCGCGATCCCGTTCGCCGATCTCAAGCCTCCGACCCGACGCGCCGATGGCACCGAGTGGACGCTCCCGCCGATCACCGAACATCTGCGTGCGACGGTTCCATCGATCGGCGACGTCTGGCGGATCAATTTCTCCCGGGTCCAGTGGGATCTCGAGGTTCACGAGGGCGCGTATCGGAAGGTCGAAGGCCGCCCCGAACACAACTGGACCTGGACGCCCCAGTGGGAGATCAACATGCACGTCCCGGAACGATGGGGGATGCTCCGATTCACCGGCGGCTGAGTCGCCGTGCGGGGATCAGGGGTCGACGGCCGCGGAGATCGTCTCGGCGAGCCGCGCCGCATCGTCACCAGGATCCAGCGTGGACCATTCGAGGCCGAGGCCCTGGCCATCAAGCCGCGGGATGATGTGGAAGTGGACGTGCATCACCGCCTGGTGGGCCTCGGAACCGTTGTTCTGGAGCACGTTGTAGGCGGAGGCGCCGGTCGCCGCGCAGACGGCGCGGCACAGCCGCGGAAGCACCCTCCCGAGGGCCGCTCCCGCCTCGTCGGAGAGTTCACCGAGGGTCGGCCGGGCCTCCCTGGGAATCAAGAGCACGTGCCCGGGGCTCAACGGCGCGACGTCGAGGAACGCGAGCACGTGTTCGTCCTCGTAGACGCGGTGGCAGGGGATCTCGCCCGCGAGGATCTTGGCGAAGACGGTCATGACGGTCGGCTCCCGTGAATCGAGGTTCGGATGGAACGAGGTGAGGTCGACCCATCGATCGTACGATGCCCGTCGGTCGGACGCTTCCGCGTCGCTGTTCATCCTCACTGGAATCCACACCCGTGTCCGAAGCCAAAAGTCGATTCGAACCCTTCGGTGAATGTTCGCTCGCGGAGCTCTTCGAGCGGCTGGTCGAGCCGACGCTCGAGGCGGCCATCGAGCGATGGCTGTCCGAGGATTTCGGCGACGTCGGCGACATCACCACCGAGGCGTTCATCGCGCCCGACGTCGAGGTCAGAGCGGAGATCCGGGCCCGACAGGACGGGGTGGTCTGCGGCCTGCCGATCGTGCGCCGGATCGCGGCCCGTGCGGCGGGGATCATCGAGTCGGAGCCGCTCGCGGTGGACGGCGATCGCGTGGAGGCGGGGACCCGGGTGATGGAGTTCAGGGGTCCGCTCGCGGCGCTGCTTCCCGTCGAGCGAACCCTGCTCAATCTGCTGGGGCGTGCATCCGGCGTCGCGACCACGACGCGGGAGTTCGTCGAGGCGGTGACGGGAACGGGCGTCACGATCGTCGACACCCGAAAGACCACGCCCGGGCTCCGGACCATCGAGAAGTACGCGGTCCGAGCGGGCGGTGGAACGCTCCATCGAATCGGTCTCTACGACGCGGTGCTCGTGAAGGACAACCATCTGGTGGGCATCGGTTCGGACTCCGGCGAGGCGATCGAAGCGGCGGTCACCGCGGCTCGGGAGCAGATGCGGCCCCGGTTCATCGAGATCGAAGTCGACCGCCTCGAGCAGTTCGAGGAGATTCTCGATCTTCCTTCGGGCACCGTGGACGTGGTCCTGCTCGACAACATGGATCCCGAGACCATGCGTGCCGCGGTCGAGCGACGGAATCAACGTCGTCGCGCCCTGCTTCTGGAAGCATCTGGTGGAGTCACCCTCGACTCGGTTCGTGAAGTCGCGGAGACCGGCGTCGACCGGATCGCGGTGGGCGCGATCACCCACTCCGCGGTGCAGGTCGATTTCGGGCTCGACATCGAATGACCTCGCCCGACCGAACGCCCTCGGTCGAACTCGAGGACTGGGCCGACCGGATCGAGGCCGGCTGTCGAGGCACGCGATTCGATCCGTCGCTCGTCCGGGTGCTCGCGACCTGTGATTCGACCCAGGACCTTGCCCGTGCCTCAGGCCCTGGCGCCGTGGTGGTGGCCGGGCGTCAGACGCGTGGCCGCGGCCGACGAGGACAACGCTGGATCGAGGATCTTGGAACCGGCGTGGCGATCAGCCTCGCCACGAGGGCCGAGGCGGTGGATCGGCTGCTCCTCGGTTCGACCATCGGGACCCTTGAGGCGATTCGCGCGGCACTCCCGGACGCCGAACGTGGTCGGGTCGGCATCAAGTTTCCGAACGATCTCGTCGAGCGACGGCGGGGTGCGAAGGTCGGTGGAATCCTCGTCGAAGTCGCGGACGAGGTCGCGGTGATCGGGGTCGGCATCAACGTCCACCCGCGGACGTGGCCGGAAGGACTTTCGGCGATCGGACTCGAGGAGCTGGGCGCCGGTCCGGGATATCGACGGATCGATCTGATCGAGACGCTACCGGCTCGGGTCTCGGAGGCCCTCGATGCGGATCGAGCCACGTTGACGACACGATTCGTGGAGGATCATCTCCCGACCGGTCGCCGGGTCGAGATCGAGTGCGGGGACCGGGTGCATCGCGGGATCCTGGAATCACTCGATCCGACTGGATCGCTTCGCGTCCGTGGTGACGACGGGGTGGTGGAGGCCTGGCCAGCCGCGGCGACCCGGATCCTGTCCTGGGATCCCGAGCGGGATGATTGCGCTTGAGTCGACCCGCCTGGCGGGCCGATGATCTGAGCGTGAAGCCGCTTTCTCGATCGCACCGTCTTCGACGGTGCATTCCGCCGACGCCCGGCGTGCTGACCACGGCCCTCCTCGTGGCGTCGGTGGTCGTATCGGCCGACGTCGCGGATGCCGCGCCACCGACCCGGGGCAACGACGCGGAACCGACCTATCTCGGATCGATGTCGGAAGCGCGGGCGCGCGGCTTGTCGGTCCGGGAGGTGGGGATCGAGCCCGTTCGATCCGTGGACCTTCGTCCGGTCGATCAGGCGGTGGCCGATCGGGGCCCGCTCGATGGTGGACTGAGGACGGTCGAATTCGGACTGCAGATGCCTTCGGGATACCGCCAGGTCTTCTCCCGCCCCGGTGGTGGGTTCATGCGAGCCGACGGCGGGCTGGTGGCCACCTTTCCACAGTCGATCTACGTCTCGACCCGGCAGGGGATGCTGCCGGACATACCCGCGTCGACCGTGTTCGTGATCGGTGGGGTGCCGATGGGCGCCGAGCCCGGGCACGGCCGGATCCTGCCGTTGAATCCGCTCGATCTCGGACAGGGGCCGCCGCCTCCCGGCGTCGACCCCGGAGCTCCCGAGTCATCGCGAGCCGCCACCGCCCCGATCGCGACCCCGCTCGGACGACTGACCCGGTTCGGGTACGGGCCGGGCTACCGAATGCCGGCGAAGGCTGATGGTTCCCGACGGTCCGCGGCTTCCGCACGGGCCGGCGGTGGTTCGGAGGCCGATCCCGGATCGTGCCGATTCCTCGACGACGAGGGATATCGACGCGATCAACTGCAACGCATCGCGGAAGCGGTCATCCGTCGGTCGTCGGCGGCATCGACGAAGGCAACGAGCGGTCCGGGTCGTCCTCGTTCGGGCTCCGATCCCGATCCACCCGCATGATCACGTCGAGCGATTTTCGCCGGATGTCCGGGAGCGTCGATCCCTCCGCGGGATGACCGACCGGAATCACCATGAACGGGCGCTCGTGTTCCGGACGGCCGAGGATGCCGGCGAGGAACTTCATCGGACTCGGGGTGTGCGTCAGGGTGGCGAGCCCCGCGCACTGCGCTGCGGCGAGAAACATCCCGACCGCGATACCGACCGACTCGTTGACGTAGTAGACCTGTTCGCTTCCCCGCTCCGGATCGGTGTTCCGAACCTGTTTGAAGACGATCACCAGCCAGGGTGCGGTCTCGAGGAACGGTTTCTGCGCATTCGTCCCGTGCGGCGCGAGGTCCTCGAGCCAGTCGGGGTTCGCCCGTCCGTCGTAGAGCTTCCGCTCCTCCTCCTCGGCGGCTTCCCGGATCTCGCGTTTGAGCGCCGGATCCTGCACCGCGATGAATCGCCAGGGCTGCTTGTTCGCGCCGCTCGGGGCCGAGCCGGCGGATGCGATGAGATGCTCGATCACCGCCTGCGACACGGGGCGATCACTGAATTCGCGAACGCTTCGTCGGCCTCGGATCGACTCGAGGAAGTGAACGGCAT
>JAACEA010000223.1 GCA_009936695.1 Planctomycetia bacterium | reverse complement strand
GGCTCGAACGTGCAGTTCGCGGTGAATCCGGCGAACGGCGACGTGGTGGTGGTGGAGATGAACCCGCGGGTCTCCCGCAGTTCCGCCCTCGCCTCGAAGGCCACCGGTTTCCCGATCGCGAGGATCGCCGCGAAGCTCGCGGTCGGCTACACGCTCGACGAGCTCCGCAACGACATCACCGGGTCCACCTCGGCGTGCTTCGAGCCGTCGATCGACTACGTCGTGGTGAAGATGCCCCGCTGGACCTTCGAGAAGTTCCCCGAGGCCGACGAGACCCTCACCACCCAGATGAAGTCGGTGGGTGAGGGAATGTCGATCGGCCGGACGTTCAAGGAGGCGTTGCAGAAGGCGATCCGGAGCATGGAGGTCAAGCGCTTCGGGCTCGGACTGGATGCAAACGACCGCTGGCTGCAGGCGCAGCGCGGGGACGACACCGTCTGGCCGCCTGCCGAGGACCTGCTGGTCCGGAAGCTCTCGGTCCCCAGTCAGGGACGGCTCTACTACGTGAGGTACGCGGTGAAGCTCGGTTGGCCGCTGGAACGGATCCGCGAGCTCACCGGCATCGATCCGTGGTTCCTCGACCAGCTGATACAGCTGATCGCCTTCGAGGATCGGCTGGTCGCCCACGAGCGACTCGAGGACCTGTCGGCGGACGACCTCTTCGAGGCGAAACGACTCGGCTATTCCGATCCGCAGCTCGCGAATCTCTATCTCGGACGGATCGACACGGATTCGATCCTCGAGGTGCGTCGTCACCGCAAGTCCCACGGAATCGAGCCGGTCTACAAGCTGGTCGACACCTGTGCCGCGGAGTTCGAAGCGATCACGCCCTACTTCTACTCGACCTACGAGCGGCCCTTCCGCATGGTCGATGGCGACGAGGTCCGAACGGTGCGCGACGATGAGTCGCGGGTCGGCGGTCGCCCGAAGATCGTCATCCTGGGCGGCGGGCCGAATCGGGTCGGGCAGGGGATCGAGTTCGACTATTGCTGCTGTCAGGCGAGCTTCGCGGCCGCGGAGATGGGTTTCGACTCGGTCATGATCAACTCCAACCCGGAGACGGTCTCGACCGACTACGACACGAGTGACCAGCTCTTCTTCGAGCCGTTGACGCTCGAGGACGTCCTCAACATCGTCGAGCGCCTCAATGGCGGGGGCGTCGACATCGAGGATCGATCCGGCGGCGTGGTCGGATGCGTCGTCCAGTACGGTGGGCAGACGCCGCTCAACCTGGCGCACGGGCTCGTCGCCGCCGGCGTCCCGATCATCGGCACCGGGCTCGACTCGATCGACCTCGCGGAGGATCGGGACCGTTTCAAGATGGTGCTCGACGAACTCGGCCTCCAGCAGCCGGAGAACGGAATCGCCCATTCGCTGGACGAGGCGGTGGAGATCGCCTCCCGCATCGGCTATCCGGTCCTGGTGCGCCCGAGTTACGTGCTCGGTGGTCGAGGCATGGAGACGTGCTACGACGAACAGTCGCTGCGGCGATACATGGTCGCGGCGGTCGGCGCGAGCGACCTGCAGGACGCGCCGGTGTTGATCGACCGTTTCCTCGGTGACGCGGTGGAGGTCGATGTCGACGTCGTGGCCGACTTCGAACCGCACGAAGGGTCGAAGGCGAGCATGATCTCGTGCTCGGAGGCCCCGCCGACGGCCCTCGTCTGCGGCGTGATGGAGCACATCGAGGAGGCGGGGGTGCACTCCGGTGATTCGGCCTGCACGATTCCGCCCTATTCCCTCGCGCCGCGGATCGTCGAGTCGATCAAGGACCAGGCCCGCCGGCTCGCGAAGCGGCTCCGGGTGCGCGGCCTCATGAATCTGCAGCTCGCGGTGAAGGACGAGGAGATCTACATCCTCGAAGTGAACCCCCGGGCGTCTCGAACGGCGCCGTTCGTCTCCAAGGCCAAGGGCGTGCCGTGGCCGCACGTGGCGGCGAAGGTCATGATGGGGGCGTCGCTTTCAGACCTGGGCATCGGGGAGGTCCCGGACTCGGGCTTCTACGCCGTCAAGGAGTCGGTCTTCCCCTTCAGCAAGTTCCCGGGGGTCGACGTGATCCTCGGCCCCGAGATGCGGTCGACCGGCGAGGTCATGGGCGCGGACCGCTCGCTGCCGCTCGCGTTCGCCAAGGCGTGCATGGCGGCGGGACTGGATCTGCCCACCGAAGGAACGGTGTTCCTGTCGGTGCGTGACGGGGACAAGCCCCATGCCGTCGAGATCGCCCGCGGGCTCCGGGCGATGGACTTCCGCGTCCTCGTCACCAGCGGCACCCACGAGCACTTGAAGTCCTTCGGGGTCGAGACGGAGCCCCTGCCCAAGATCTCGGAGGGGCTTCGGCCGAACATCCTCGACCTGATCGCGGACGGCGACGTGGATCTCATCCTCAATACGGCGACCCGGAAGGGCGCTCATACGGATGAAGGTCGGATCCGAGCCGAGGCGGTGAAGGCCGGGGTCACGATGGTCACCACCATTCCCGGGGCCAAGGCGGCGGTTCAGGCCATCACCGGTCTTCGAGCGGGGAACTGGACCGTGGCCGCGACGCAGGACTACTTCCCCGAACTCGCTCGAGGTCCGCTCGAGCCCGCCGACGTCTCGGTCCGAAACGGCTCGGACGAGCCGGTGGGTTCCGTTTCCTGAACGAGCCGGATCTCCGTCCGATCCGCCTCCAGCCCCGATCGGTTTTCTGCAGGTAGCGAAGAAACGTCGTCCCGTCGGTCGATTGATGGGGGGCGGCCATGATCCGGCTCGCTAGACTGTGTCACCCACGACCGCGCCCCAGGGGCGACGGCACGTCGATTCCAGAAACTCGGGTCCAGCATGTTCACCGCAACCCCTGACCAGGTCCAGATCGTCTTCTCCATCCTCGTGATCGCGGTGCTGTTGCACGTGTTCCTCGGTGCCTGTGCGTACTCGATCATGCTCGAGCGGAAACTGAGTGCGTGGATGCAGGATCGCGTCGGGCCGAATCGCGTGGGTCCCAAGGGACTCCTGCAGCCGATCGCCGACGGTCTGAAGTTCCTCCTCAAGGAGGACTACACCCCGCTCGGGGTCGACAAGGCCCTGTTCACGATGGCCCCCGGACTGATCATGCTTCCCGCGATGATCGGGTTCGCCGTGGTGCCCTTCGCCGGCGTGATCGACATCACCGCCCTGGTCAATCTGCTTGGGATCGCCCAGGCGAACACCGCGTACGAAGTCACGGTCGTCGGTGCGGATATCAACATCGGCGTCGTGTATCTCATCGCCGTCGCCTCCCTCGGCGTCTTCGGCGTGACGCTGGGCGGCTGGGCCAGCAACAACAAGTGGTCGTTCCTGGGTGGCCTTCGCGCCGGGGCCCAGATGATCTCCTACGAGATTCCGATGGGGCTCTCGCTGCTCGCGATCATCCTCGTCTCGGGGTCGATCAGCCCGATGGTCATCATCGGCGGCCAGATCGAAGGTGCGTGGAACCTCGTCCAGTTGCCCCTGGCGGCGATCATCTTCTACACCTGCATGCTGGCCGAGGCCAACCGGGCCCCGTTCGACCTCGCAGAGTGCGAGAGCGAGCTCGTCGGCGGGTACCACACCGAGTACTCCTCGATGCGGTTCGCGATCTTCTTCCTCGCCGAGTACTTCCACATGATCACCGGGGCGGCGTTCTTCACGATGCTCTTCCTCGGTGGCTGGTCCCTGAACCCCTTCGGTGGCTGGGATCTTCCGGTCGCCGGTCCCTGGTGGATCGGTCTGATCCAGTTCGGCGTGGTCGCCTTCAAGATCTTCCTGCTGGTGGCGTTCGCGATGGCCATTCGCTGGACGCTGCCGAGATTCCGCTTCGATCAGCTGATGCGGCTCGCCTGGGAAGGCATGATTCCCGCCTCGCTGCTGGTCATGCTGACGGTTTCCTTCTTCCTCTTCATGGGCTGGACGGACTACATGTGGCTCGGTTCGATCGGCTGCATCGTGCTGATCTACGTCATCCTGCCGTTCATGCCCCAGCAGGCGGATCCGAACCACCGTACCCGGCTCATCGGAAGTCGCTTCAGCCCGGCCGGAGACGATCCGACCCGCGAGCAACTCACCGAGGCCACCTCCGGCTGACCGCGACATCGATCGATCCCGGCCCATGCAGACCCTGCGAAACCTGATCCCCGGCGTCCTCGGCCTGCTCCACCTCGGAGTCGCGACTCGATTCCGGATTCGTGGGGCGTACTGGCGATGGCGGATGGAGACGGCGCTCGGGGCGGACCGGGACACGTGGCCCTCGGCGGGTGAGCGGCTCAGATCCATCCTGGCCTACGGTGCGTGGGCTCGTCGGCTCCGTAAGGCTGCCGCCGCTCCGCGCGGCTGAGCACCATCCTCCAATCCGGTCGCGTGCATTCCCGTCGACTTCGGTCAGTACGCGAAGGTGGCCCCGTAGACTCGGGACCATGGCGAAGACTCGAACCTCCTATCTCTGCCGGGACTGCGGTGGTGTTCAGGCCAAGTGGATCGGGCGATGCCCCGACTGTGCGGCGTGGGACACCCTCGAGGCATTCACGGAATCACCCGCGGCATCGACTGCGGCGGTCGGCATGGTGGCGGGCATCGCCATTTCCGGGGCAGGCCCCGGCGACGGCGGCACCGGGGTCCTCACCAAGGCCGTCCCGCTGGTCGAGATCGATCAACTGGAGGTTCCGAGGATCCCCACGGGAATCGAGGAGTTCGATCGAGTGCTCGGTGGCGGGGTGGTGCCGGGTTCGGTGGCATTGCTCGGTGGCGAACCCGGAATAGGCAAGAGCACCCTCCTGATGCAGGCGGCGGCCCGGGTCGTGTCCGCGGGGCGGACGGTGCTCTACGTCAGCAGTGAGGAGAGTCCGCAGCAGATCCGGCTTCGGGGCGACCGCCTTCTGGGGGCCGCGGTGGCCGATCTTGGGAACCTCTTCCTCTGTACGGAGACGAATCTGGTTCGAATCGTCGAGGAGATCAGGCGGGTGAAGCCTGATCTGGTGCTGCTCGACTCCATTCAGATGGTGTATCGCGGTGATCTCGACGCACCGCCGGGGTCGACGACCCAGCTTCGCCGCTGCTGCCATGACCTCGTCCAGCTGGCCAAGATCGCCGGGGCTGCCGTCGTGGTGGTGGGCCATGTCACCAAAGAAGGCTCGCTGGCGGGACCGAAGCTGCTCGAACACGTCGTCGACGCGGTGCTGGCTTTCGAGGGGGATCGGGAGCACGGCCATCGGGTGCTGCGGGCGACCAAGAACCGATTCGGCTCGACGCAGGAGATCGGGCTCTTCGAAATGGGCGGCACCGGCCTGCAGCAACTCGACGAGGGCGGCATCGCGATCGACACTTCGGGACCTGGCCTGCCGGGATCCGTGCTCACCGCCACGATGGCCGGCACGCGGTGCCTGCCGGTGGAAATCCAGGCGTTGACGTCGACCGGCTTCCTCGGTTCGGCGAAGCGACGCGGCACGGGCATCGATGCGAATCGACTGGCCATGCTGATCGCCGTCCTCGAGAAGCACGGCGGCCAGCGATTGGCGGATCAGGACATCTTCGCCGCGGTGGCGGGTGGAATCCGCGTCACGGAACCCGCTGCGGACCTCGCTCTGGCCCTGGCGATCGCCGGGGCCCACCATGGGCGTGCTCTTCGTCCGGGGACCGTGGTTCTGGGTGAAGTCGGCCTCACGGGAGAGATCCGATCGGTCCGGGGGATCGACCAACGGCTTCGGGAACTCGCCCGGAGGGGTGCGGTCGCGGCGGTGATTCCTCGGTCGCAGGCGGATCTCGCCACGGGACTCGGCCTCGAAATTCACGCAATTGCCGGAATCGGCGCGGGTCTCTCCACGCTCGAGTGATTTTTTTCGGGGTCGTAATCAGCCCGTTTCAAGCCTCGAACGACGGAAATCATGGAAAACATGACGGATTCGCCCGGATCTGCCAGGCCGCGCAACCTCTTTTAGAACAGACACTTGGGGAAGGCCCGGAATTGGCGGGGCCGGATGTTCGGGATCTGTTCGCAGTGCTTGCTGGTCCCACTGTGGCGAACCCTCGGGGAGTGGGTATAGTCCCGTCCTTAATCCCGGCCGGCCATGTTGGTCGATAGGGAAACTCACGTCCGGCTTTTGCCACGGGTGGCAGGAGCAACGCACGGGCGGGTGGATGAATTCGGGCCGTCGCACGCAGGTCACCACTGTGCGACGAACAAGGCCCATGCACTTCTTGGAGAGTCACCCAATGAGTCTGACCAACAAGTTTGGGCTCGTCGCTGGAACGACCGCACTGGCCATCGCCGGTTCGGCTTTCGGCGGTGTCGAGTCCGACAACGACGCGCTTGCACAGATCGCCGAACTGAAGCAGGAGCTCGCCGAGCTCAAGCAGCAGAACGGCCAGGACTGGCTGACCGAGCAGCGATCTTCCGAGATCCGCGGCATCGTTCAGGACGTCCTCGCGGATGCCGACACCCGTACGAGCCTTCAGAGCTCGGGCGCGATGGCCGGCTACAACAACGGCTTCTTCCTCGCCAGCCCCGACGGGAACTTCTCCCTGAAGGTCGGCGGCCAGATTCAGATCCGCTGGGTCATGAACTCGGCCAAGGATCAGAACACCCTCTGGGGCTTCGAGAACCGACGTACCAAGCTCGACTTCCAGGGCAACGTCTTCAGCAAGGACTGGACCTACCGCGTCCGATCCAACTTCTCGAACGAAGTCGCTGGCGTCAGCGACCTCGAGTTCGCCTACGTCGAGAAGGCCATGGACAACGGCATGAGCATTCGTGTCGGTCAGTTCCAGGCTCCGTGGCTTCGTGAAGTCCTCGTCGACTCCTCGATGCAGCTCGCGGCCGAGCGATCCATCGTGTCGCAGCTCTTCAGCCAGGGCTACTCGCAGGGCATCCAGTGGGGCATGGAGTCCGACTCCTTCCGCATCAACGCTGGTCTCTTCGACGGCATCGGTGGTGCCAACAACTTCAGCGCGAACACCTACAACTCCCGCAACACCTCGTGGAACAACTCCCCGACGAACTACGCGGTTGCTGCCCGGGCTGACTTCAAGCTCTCCGGCGACTGG
>JAACEA010000222.1 GCA_009936695.1 Planctomycetia bacterium | reverse complement strand
GTCGACCACCTTCTGGCCGAGTTCGACCTCGCCGGCCTTGACCCTGGCCTCGAAGGTCTTGCATTCCCGGAGAAGTCTGTCGAGGATCTCGGCCTCGGGAACGTTCGCCACCTTCTCGCCCTGCACGTAGATGATGCCGCGGCGGTCGCCGGCGAACACCGCGACGTCGGCGCCCTCGGCCTCGCCGGGGCCGTTCACGATGCAGCCCATGACCGCCACCTTGATCGGGAGTTCGATCTCCGCGTCGAGGGTCCGCTTGACGTCCTCCACCAGGGTGAAGAGATCGACCTGGATGCGACCGCAGGTCGGGCAGGCGATGAGTTCGATGCCCTTGCGGGGGCGCATGTCGAGCGAGCAGAGGAGCTCCACGCCGTCCTCGACCTCGTAGACCGGATCACTCGCGTAGCTGATGCGGATGGTGTCGCCGATGCCGTTGGCGAGCAGGGTTCCGAGGGCGGCGATCGATCGGATCGAACCGGTCTCCCGGGTGCCCGCGTGCGTGACGCCGAGGTGCAGGGGGTAGTCGAAACGCTTGGAGATCTCGGTGTACGCGTCGATCACCAGGCGAGCGTCCATGGACTTCGCGCTGATCGCGACGTCGTGGAAGTCGCGGGCCTCGAAGATGTCGAGGTACTCCTCGAGTTTGGCGATCATGATCGCGAGCAGGTGGCCGGAGCGATGGCCCTCGAAGTAGGCGCCGAGCTCCTCCTGCCGCTTCTGCTTGTCCCGGCGCTCGATGATCGAGCCTTCGTTCACGCCGATGCGGATCGGAATGCCCGCCGACTTGCAGGCGTCGATCACCGCGTTCACCTGGTCGCGGTCGCTGATGTTCCCGGGATTGAGCCGGATCTTGTGGACGCCCGCCTCGACCGCCTCGAGGGCCCGCTTGTAGTGGAAGTGCATGTCCGCCACGATGGGCACCGGGGTGGACTTCATGATCTCCGCGAGGGCCTCGGTGTCCTTTCGTTCCGGGACCGCGACCCGGACGATGTCCGCGCCGGCGTCGGAGAGCTTCGTGATCTCGGCGAGGCAGGTGTCGATGTCGTGGGTGTAGCACGAGGTCATCGACTGGACCGAGGGCAGGGCGTCTCCGCCGATGGTCACGCGTCCCACGCGGTCGTCGCCGAGCGTGAAGGACCTGGTCTGGCGTCGGGAATAGCTCATCGGCGGATTGTACGGGGTCGGCTGCCCTCGTTCCCGTCGCATGCCCGTTTCGTGGCGGGGATTCGCGTCTCTCGGTAGCATCCGAAGCGGCCTGCCCCCGTCATCGGAGTCGGTGTGGGGAGCCGGTGACATCCGGAGATCGGACCCATGACGACCGCGACCGCCGCCGCCACCTCGCTCGATGGTGGCCCCAAGATCCGCCTCGGAATCATGATGTTCCTGCAGTACGCGGTCTGGGGGATCTGGCTTCCCGTGCTCGCGATCTACCTCATGGCGTCCAAGGACGAAGGCGGGCTTGGATTCAGCGGCGGAGACGTCGGCTGGATCCTCGGTGTCGCCGCCGCCTCCGGGGCGTTGACGGCCCCGTTCATCGCGGGCCAGATCGCGGACCGATTCCTCAACGCGGAGATCGCCCTCGGCGCGTTGCTGCTGATGGGCGGGGTGCTCAACATCGGGCTGGCGTACGTCACCGAATTCGCCCCGTTCCTGCTGCTCTCGGTCGCGTACTCGATCTGCTACATGCCCACGATCGCGCTGACCAATTCCATCTGCTTCGCGAACCTCGCCGATCCCGACACCGCCTTCCCGAGGGTGCGGGTGTGGGGCACGATCGGATGGATCGTGGCGAGCACGCTCTTCGGGCTGCTCTATCTCAACACCAACATCAGCCTCACCTGGATGCCCTGGTTCTTCCAGGGCGATCCGAAGCCTGAAGCGACGTCGCTCATCGCCAATGCGTTGATCTTCTCCGGCGTCATCTCGATGGCCTACGGGCTCTACGCGATGATCATGCTTCCCCGCACGCGGCCGTCGAAGAACTCGTCCCATCCCCTCGCGTTTCTCGAAGCGTTCGGACTGCTCCGATTTCGCGGTGTGCTGATCCTCACGATCGCCTCGCTCGCGATCTCGATGATCCACAACGTCTACTTCGTTCGAACCGGCCCCTGGCTCGAGACGATCGGCTTTCCGAAGGGCGACATCGGCGCGGTGATGAGCGTCGGGCAGATCGTGGAGATCTTCGTCCTCGGCGTGCTGGGCTGGTTCCTGAAGCGGCTCGGCTTCCGACTGGTGATCACGATCGGGGCGATCGCCTACTTCCTGCGATTCGCGGACTTCGCGTGGGCCACCGACGGCGGGAAGAACCTCGCCTTCATCGGAATCGCGCTCCACGGCTTCTGCTTCGCGTTCTTCTTCGCCGCGGCGTTCATGTTCATCGATCGCGCAGCACCGAAGGAGGCTCGTCATTCGGCCCAGACCGCGTTCGGCATCGCGATCCTCGGCATCGGGCCGATCCTCTCCGGCTTCTTCAACGGCTGGCTCGATCAGGTGGGTGCGACCGGCGATGCCGCCGCGAACCTCGGATCGACGACGATGTGGTGGCGGGACTTCCTGATGAACCGGCTCGGCATCGTGTACCCGGACGCGGGGGTGAGCTACCCCGCCATCTGGTGGACGCTCGCCCTCGTCGGCGGCCTCGCCGCGATCCTGGTGGTGGTCGCCTTCACCGACGACTCCGCGAAATCGGCGTCCTCCGCCGAAGCGGCGGAGGGCTGACCGCCGGCCCGGGCGACTCGAGGATCAGAACGACCGCCCGCGGCGTGAAGCCGCGGGCGGTCGTCGTTCCGGTCGAAGCAGATCGTCGCGTCAGCCGGCCTTGCGGGGACTCGTGTCCGCGACGGCATCGGGATGAATGGGGAGATCCTGCAGCAGGCCCGGCACCACGAGGTCGGCGATCGGGGTGCCTTCCTCGATCGGCGTTCCGTCCATCCGGGTGATCACCGGCATCGGGTGTGCCTTCAGGTGCTTCTTGAGGTCCTTCTCCAGCTGTTCGCGGACCGGGTCGTCGAGCTTGGCGAAACCCTCGCGACCGCGGCACTTCGGGAAGCCGCTGCAGCCGAGCCAGGGACCACGCTTGCCCTCGCGCAGATTGAGCGGCTTCTCCTCGCACTTCGGGCACTTGAGATCGGTGACCAGCGGCGGGGGCGAGGGGAGCTTGAGGCATCCCTTCTTGTCGAGGTTGAGGACGAACTTCACCTCGGGGAAGTTCGGGCTCGCCATGAACTTCCCGAAACGACCGGTCCTCAGGATCAGCTGCGATCCGTCTTCCGGGCACTTGATGTCGACCATCTCCGGGAGGAGCGGCCGGCCGGCGCGGTCGATGGGGGCGGCGTAGTCGCAGTCCGGATAGGCGGTGCAACTCAGGAACCGTCCGTTCTTGCCGAAGCGATAGCAGGTCATCGCGCCGCACTTCGGGCAGGCGAAGGGGGCCGGCTGGGTCTCCGCCTTCGCGTGTCCGAGCTCCTCGTGGGCTCGCTCCAGCGATTCGCTGAAGCGGCCGTAGAAGTCGCGGAGCATCTCGCGCCACTCGACGTGCTCCTCCTCGATCGCATCGAGTCGCTTCTCGAGATCGCGGGTGTAGCCGAAGTCCATGAGGCGGGGGAACGCTTCGACCATCTTGTCGGTCACGACCTCGCCGAGATCGGTCGCGTAGAAGCGACGATCCTCCTGCACCGCGTAGTTGCGGTCCTGGATGACCTTGATGATCGAGGCGTAGGTCGACGGTCGGCCGATGCCTTCGTCCTCGAGCTTCTTCACCAGGGAGCCCTCGTTGTAGCGGGGCGGCGGGGACGAGAACTTCTGCTTCGGTTCGATCGAGAACGGCGCGGTCTCGTCGCCCTTCTCGAAGGTGGGGAGGACCTGTTCGTCGCTCGCGGCCACGCCGCCGACCCGCGTCCAGCCGTCGAAGGCGAGCACCCGGCCGTTGGCCTTGAGCACGGCGCCGGTCTCGCGATCGGACCGCTTGAAGCGGATCGCGGTCGAGTCCCACTGGGCGTTCGTCATCTGGCAGGCGACGAATCGGTTCCAGATGAGTCGATAGAGCTTCAGCTGCTCCTCGTTGAGCGACGACGCGAGCTGTTCCGGGGTGCGGCGCGGGTCGGTCGGCCGGATCGCCTCGTGGGCCTCCTGCGCATCCTTGTTGCTCGAACCGTAGAAGCGGGGCTTCTCCGGCAGGTAGGCGTCGCCGTGCCGCTGGCCGATGTACTCGCGAGCCAGCGCGATCGCATCGGCGGAGAGATGCGTCGAATCGGTTCGCATGTAGGTGATGAGGCCGACCTGGCCCTCGCCCGGAATCGGAAGACCCATGTAGAGGGCCTGGGCGATCCGCATCGTGCGGTCGGTCGCGAAACCGAGCGCGTTGCTCGCGGAGACCTGCAGCGAACTGGTGATGAAGGGGGCGAAGGGTTTCGAACTCTTGCGGGTCGTCTCGATGGACTCGACCGCGTAGCGAGCGGCCGGATCGAGGGTCCCGCCCACGGTGCGTCGGAATCGGGCCGGGCCCTTGCCGGTCGCATCCTCTTCGGTCGAGACCGATACGTCGGTGAGCCCCACCGCGGCGGCGATGTCGGTCATCGGGGCGGAGAGATCCTCGATCGCGTCGGCCTTGCAGCCGATCGAGAACCTGCTTCCACCGACCTCCACGAGCTCGGTCCGCAGGCCCCGATTGTCCGAGAGCCACGCGTTCTGTCGCTTGATGGTCGGGCCCTTGCCCTTGTCGTCGAGGGTCGAGATGAACTCGGACCATCCTGCGGCGAGCTGGGGCGAGGTCGCGGGATCGAGCGCGAGCTTCACCCCGACCTCCCAGGACTCGTCGGGAATGAACGCATCGATCTCGCGCTCGCGTTCGACGATCAGTCGCGTGGCGACCGACTGGACCCGCCCGGCGGAGAGTCCGCGAGCGACCTTCTTCCACAGGAGCGGTGACGCCTGGTAGCCGACGATCCGGTCGAGGATGCGGCGGGCCTGCTGGGCGTTCACCTTGTATTCGTCGATCGGATGGGGCTTCTCGAACGCCCGGGCGATCTCGTCCTTGGTGATCGCGTTGAAGACGACCCGCTTCGCTTCCGAGGGCTTCACGCCGAGGATGTTGGCGAGGTGCCACGCGATCGCCTCGCCTTCCCGGTCGAGGTCGGTCGCGAACCAGATCTCCGTGGCGCCCTTCGCGGCCTTCTTGAGATCGGTGACGGTCTTCTTCTTGGCGTCGAGGACCTCGTAGGTCGGGTCGAAGTCGTTGTCGAGATCGACCCCCGGCACCGGCTGCTTCGAGCCCTTCGGGGCCTTGCTCGGGAGGTCCCGGACGTGGCCGACGGAGGCCGTCACCACGAAATCCGGCCCGAGATAGCGGTTGATCGTCTTCGCCTTGGCCGGGCTCTCGACGATCACCAGCTGCTTGCCGGCCGCCGAGGGCGTCTTGAAGCTCGAGGTCTTCTTCGACGTCTTCTTCTTCGAGGAGGTCTTCTTCTTGGTCGTCGTCTTCTTGTTCACCGCCTTCGACGCCGTCTTGGCCGTCTTCTTCTTCGTGGTGGACTTCTTGGTGGTCTTCTTCTTGGCCATGGGGAGGTGCTTCGACGATCGACGTCCGGGGCGGTCGGGGTCGCCGCTCCGGGGGGTGTTTGGGGAAAGAACAGAGGTTGCCGTCGCGAGCCGACCCATGCGGATTCGGCCAGCTGGTGGGGCGGCATTGAAAGATTGAATGGGGGTGTTCGTCAAGCCGTGATCAAAAAACCCCGCTCTTGGGCTCTGAAACGGACATGGGGGCATCAAATGCGCGATTTTGGAGGCCGGCGTTGTTTTTCACGACGGCTCGGTCGCGAGATCGAGGGTCCCCACCAGGGTCTCGGCGACCTCGCTCGCGGATGCGGTCGCGGGATCGAGGCGGATCGTCCCCGGAATCGCCGCGAACCGGCGAAGCCAGGTCCGTTGTTGCTTCCCGTACCGACGGGTCCGGATCTTGATGCGTTCGGTGGCCTCCTCGATGGAGCACCGGCCCTCCAGGTGTTCGAGCAGTTCCCGATAACCGACCGCTTCCCGTGCCTGGGGCCCCAGGCCGCCGTCGATCCGGAGTCGATCGACTTCCTCGAGGAATCCCGCCTCGAGCATCGCCTTCACCCTGGCGTTGATCCGCTGGTTGAGCTCGTCGACGGGGCGATCGAGGACGACCAGGCGGACATCCGGACGACTGCGGGGGGCATCCGTCCACTGCTGCTTGTGATCGGAAAGCGGCGTGCCGGTGATCGCATGAACCTCGAGGGCGCGAATCATCCGGCGTCGATCGTTGCGGTGGATCCGATCGGCGGAGGGGGGGTCGACCTCTTGCAGTCGCCGGTGGAGCGTGTCGTCGTCCTGGCGCTCGAGGTCGCCGCGGATCCGGTCGTCCCGCCCCGGGCCGTCGAAGACGCCCTCGAGCAGCGACCGGATGTAGAGGTTCGTCCCGCCGACCACGATCGGGTGCGACCCACGTCCACGAATCGACCCGATCGCTCGATTCGCCTCGTCGAGCCAGTCTCGGACCGTGAAGTCCGCGTCACGGGGGTCGACGAACCCGCAGAGATGGTGTGGTGCCCGCGCGCGTTCCGCCGACGTCGGCTGGGCGGTGCCGATCGGCATCCCGCGGTACACCTGCATCGAGTCGGCGAGGACGCACTCGCCACCGCGAGGGAGTCGGCGGGCCAGTTCGATCGACACCGCGGTCTTGCCGCTGGCGGTCGGGCCCAGCAGGGCGATGATCGGCGCGTCGGGAACGGGGCCGTCGGGGGATGGAGTCGAGTCCGCGGTCACGCGAAGCGACGGTAGCGACCGGGGACGCCGTCGTCGATATCATCCGCCTCCGCGTCGCGTTCGGCGACGCATCCCTCGCACCGCCTGTCTCGGAGCCTGCATTGACCACCGCCTCTCGACCGACCATCGATTCCGTGGACGTCACCGGACGCACCGTGCTCGTTCGCGTCGACTTCAACGTGCCGCTCGTCGATGGGAGGATCACGGACGACAGTCGGATCGTGGCCGCCCTGCCCACCATCCGATCGATTCTCGACCGGAACGGGGCGTGCGTGCTCATGAGTCATCTGGGCCGTCCGGCGGGAACGGGGCACGAGGCGGCGTTCTCGCTCAAGCCGGTCGGCGCCAGGCTCGCGGAACTGCTGGGTCGTCCGGTGACGGTGCCCGGTGAGGGCAGCGTCGACGACGCGACCGCCGCCGCGGTGGAGGCGATCGAGCCGGGCGAGGTCGTCTTGCTGGAGAATCTTCGGTTCCATCCGGGCGAGAAGAAGGCCGACGCCGATTTCGCCGGGAGGCTGGCGACCTACGGCCATGTCTTCTGCCAGGACGCGTTCGGCGCGGCGCATCGGGGCGACGCTTCGATGGTCGCGGTCCCGAACGCGATGCCGGAAGCCCCCTGCGTCGCGGGACGGCTGCTCGAAGCGGAGCTCAAGTACCTCGCCGACGCGATCGAATCGCCCGCCCGCCCCTTCGTGGCGGTGCTCGGCGGCGCGAAGATCTCCGACAAGCTCGGCACCATCCGGCATCTCGCCGGGCGGGTCGACACCCTCGTGGTCGGTGGGGCGATGGCGTTCACGCTCCTGCGTTCGATGGGGCACGCGGTCGGAAAGAGCCTGGTCGAGGAGGCGATGGTGGAGGAAGCGGGGGAGATCATCGCGGCGGTCGAGGCCACGAGCACCAGGCTTCTGCTTCCGACGGACTTCGTCTGCGCCGCGGCGCCCGAGGCCGGGGTCGCGACGACGACCTGCGGTCGAGACATCGAGGGCGATCTGATGGGGCTCGACATCGGGCCGGAATCGGTGGCGTCCTTCGCCTCGGCGGTCCGCGATGCGAAGACCGTCGTCTGGAACGGACCGATGGGGCTCTTCGAGATTCCACCCTTCGACACCGGCACGCTCGCGGTCGCGAAGGCGATGATCGAGTCGACCGACGCCGGGGGAATCACCGTGGTCGGCGGCGGCGACACCGCGGCGGCGGTCAACGACCTCGGGCTCGCATCCGGATTCAGTCACGTCTCGACGGGTGGCGGGGCGAGCCTCCGCATGCTTGAAGGCGGCCCGATGCCTGGCGTCGAGGCCCTCGATCCCCGCTGATCCGGCCGAATCGGTCCGGCGAGCCCTCCGATCCACCGGATCCGGACGTGCCTTCGGCGTCCCAGGCGGCTACGCTGGAGGGGTCGCTTCGGCCCCCGTGCCGGCCACCGAGCCATCGAGGGCGGCCTGTGACGCTTCGGCACC
>JAACEA010000221.1 GCA_009936695.1 Planctomycetia bacterium | reverse complement strand
ATGTTTTAATCAAGTTTTAATGAACATTAAGTTTCAATGAAAATCAAGTCTGAATGAATATTAACCCCGGATAAGGCGAGCGGCCCCCGCCAGTGGCATCTGTTGGTCGTGTATCCGGTCTTGTTTTTTTTTTTCATTTTCATCAGATCGAATCGCTGCTCTTTTGTTTGCTAGCGTTTGCAATATATATGCTGTACTAGCGCCCCCACCGTTACATTTATGTATTTTACTTGCAGATTCAAGCTTACTTGGACAACGTTTTCGACGTCGCGGCTCTGCTCGAGGATGTGGAGCAGAAAAACTACGCCTTGGAAGCCAGAGCCGAGGCCGAGGAGAAGCTCTCCGTCGAAAAGGTGTGATATACGCAAACAAGTACCGCAGGGGTACAACAAACGCGCCCTCTGTCAGCGTTCGACATGGGGACTCAAATGGACGGACGGCCGGATAGACTTACTGACCACCTGATTTCCACCATTCATCACACCAAATCAAATGCGAGCAAAACACGCCATTTCTTACGGACGCAACGACGGACGAACGGACTTGCCCACTAATAAAAATGTAAAGACGCATCCAAAAGCTGTGGGTCTCAAAAAAACGGCACAGCTTCACCATGGTGAGGGCCGCCTCGAGCCGGGCTTGCTCATCGATGCGATCAATGCGGGTCGCGATCGCAAGCGAAGGAAGCGTCATGAACAGCATCACCATCACGGCGATGATCTGATTTCGAAAAATGCGGGTCGTCATGCGGTCGTCTCCGAAGTGCAGGCCAATCTACCAGCCGACGGCACCAGCACGAGACGGAAAATCCCGCTCGCCTCGTTAGGCTGGCAAGATGACCGGATCACCATCGTTCGACTCTCTTCAGACCCTGCAGGAGCGTGGCATGCCGACGGAAATCGATCGAAGGACCGCGATGGCCGGACTGGGCGCGGGAATCGTCACCGGGAGCGGGAGCCGCCCGAAGGCCCCCACCGACGATCCGGCGCCGGGGCCCGCGAAACGCTTTCAACAGGGCCGGAGTCCGTGGCCGCTCTGCCTCGATACCGCGACGATCCGTCCGGCCAGCCTGCTCGACAAGGTGAGAATCGCCTCGGAAGCCGGCTTTGATGCGATCGAACCCTGGGACGGCGAGCTCCGCGACTTCGAACGCGACGGAGGGTCGCTGGCGGACCTGCGACGACGAATCGAGGATGCAGGACTCTTCGTCCCCTCGGTGATCGGACTCTGGAACGCCATTCCCCCGACGCGGGCCGAGTGGGACGCCGGGCTTCCCGCGACCCGCGATCGAATGCGAATGGCGTCGGCGATCGGCGCGCGGCACATCCAGGTGATCCCGCAACCCGCACGACCGTGGCCTGAGTTCGACCTCGCCTGGGCGAGCGCCCGCTATCGGGATCTGCTCGAGATCGGCCTCGGGGAGTTCGATCTGAATCCCGCGATGGTCTTCGTGCAGTTCCTGCCCGGCGCCGCCCGTCTTGGCCAGGCTGCCGCGATCGCCCTGGACGCCGATCACCCGAAGGCGAGGATCATCCCGGACGTCTTCCACATGCACATCGGCGACTCCGGTTTTTCCGGGCTTCGGCAGCTCCAAGGAGACTTCATCGCGATCTTCCAGTTCAACGATGCGCCCGCGACGCCGGCGAAGGTCGACTTGAAGGATGAACACCGAGTCTTCCCGGGCGACGGGATTCTGCCGCTGGAGCAGTGCCTTCGCGACCTTCGCGACATCGGTTTCGAACGATGCGTGTCCCTCGAACTCTACAACCCGGAATATTGGAAACGAGACGCGCTCTCCGTGGCCGAGGAGGGCCGTCGGAAGACGCTGGCGGTGATCGAGCGGGCACTCGGCTGAATCGCGACGGAGGCGGAGGTCCGATCAGAGGAGGCCGATGATCACGGTGTTGAGTTCCGCCATCGTGAACGGCTTCGCAAGCATGGCGGTCCGGCCTTTCATCGCCTCCCCGGGGTCTGATCCGGACATCAGAACCACCGGGGTGTCCGACCGACGCTCGTGCACGCGACGCGCGAGCTCCCTGCCATCCACCCCGGGAAGCGACAGGTCCGTCACCACGACGTCATAGGACCAGTCCATGCGCTCCAACATCGAGATCGCCTGATCACCCGCCTCGAGGGCCTCCACAGTCCAGCCATCCGCCTCGAGCAGGCCGACCATCGCGCGGCGAACGAGCTCGTCGTCCTCGACGAGGAGCATCCGTCCGCGTCCCTCCCTCGGCCGGTCGCCATCGCCGCCGGATGCCTTGATCGATGACGCAGGGTCGCCCGTGACGGGAAAATGAATGGAGATCGTGGTCCCGTGGCCCGGCGCGGTCTTCACATCGACGAAACCATCCGATCGTTCGACGATCCACCACACCGTCGCGAGTCCCAGCCCGGTGCCCTCGCCGAGATCCTTCGTGGTGAAGAACGGTTCGAAGATCCTCGGCAGCGTGGCGTCGTCGATCCCGTCGCCATGATCCTCGATCTCGAGGATCGCCCACGTTCCCGCGGGACGTTCCCCGCTGGTACAGGCGACGGATGCGTCCGCCGTGGCACGGCGAGTGCGCACGATGACCCTCCCCCCCTTCGGCATCGAGTCACGGGCGTTCATCACGAGATTCACGATGACCTGAGCGACCGCCATCGGATCCGCGCGAATGCCCGCGTCTCCGGCATCCAGGTCCAGTTCGAGCGTGCATCGATCCTCCAACAGTGGATCCAGCAACGAGACGCTGTCTCGTACCGCGTCCGCGAGACCGATGTCCTCGCTCTGAAGCCGACGCCTCCGGGCGAACACCAGGAGCCGTGCCGTGATGTCCGCCGCCCGTTTCCCGGCCTCGATGATCGACTCGAAGTGCCGAATCGCGTCTTCGATGCGATCCGCGCTGAGCCCCAGGGTCGCATGCCCCGACACCGCGAGCAGGACGTTGTTGAAGTCGTGCGCCACGCCGCTGGCCAACTGGCCGATCGCCTCCATCTTCTGCGACTGGAGAAGCTGTTCCTCGAGTCGTCCGCGATGTTCGAGCTCGCGCTCGAGTTCATCGTTCCGGCGGGCCAGCTCCTCGGACGTCTCCTTGAGCCGCCCGTTCAGACGCCGCATGTCCGACACCGCGTTGTTCCGGGCCTGGAGAAGCACGAGCAGATCGGCGACGCCCGCATTGACGGGGAAATCGCCGAGTCCGAGTCCCTGATCCGCGAGCTGGGACAGATCGGTGATCCACGGGTGACCGAGAAAGCGAACGACCCCGTCCTCGGCGTCGTGCATGAACTCGCCCCGAAGCAGGATCCCTCCGAGCATCGGCAGCCGGACGACCTGCAGTTCCCCTTCCGCCCGACGCAACGCGTCGAAATCGCGGATCGGCATCGGCGAATCGATCGCGTCGAGCGCGAAGAAGGACTCGATGCGATCCAGCGCCCCGCCGATCTCCCGCAAGCGAGGGCCCGCGCGGACGATTCGTCCCCGCTCGTCCACCGCGAAATGAAACGGGAACGCCCGATCGAGCAATCGCGGTGGAAGATCCGCGTCGCGGTCACCGGTCAATGCGAAGAACCTTCGGGGAGATAGGAGACCCGGAACGCGTCATGTTCGTCGTCGCCCTCACCCACACGCATCGAGACCACTTCGACGGGACGATCGAAGCGATCGGCCAGTCCCTTCACCAGACCGACCACCAGTGGCGCCAGTCCCGGGCGATGACTGAAGTAATGCAGCATGAGTCCCTCCTCCGATTCGTCGGAGACTCGAAATCGGGGCGGCTTGAGATCCGGGAAGGCCATCTTCACCCGCGCGTGCATCTGATCGAGATTGGCGAGGAACTCGGGGAGCGTGTCCCCGACCGAGTTCAGCAACTCGCCGTAACCCTCGACCGCGGTGTATTCGACCCAGTAACCGCCGAACGCCTCGAGAATGGTGGATGCCTCGAGGCCGAGCTCCTCGGTCGCCGCCGCGACGAGGTCGTAGGTGACGGAATCGTCGTAGCTCTCCATCGAGATGAAGTCCTCCTCGTCGATTCCCGCCCGGATGCGAATGCGGTCCCATGCATCCGATCCGAACCGCTCGACGACCAGCCCCTTGACCGCTCGGTTGATGAGTCCGTACATTCAGCCTCCGATTCTTCTCGATCTCGTCGTCGACGAGCTTTCGAGACTATCGACCACCCGTTCGTCACTATTCGCTTTCTGACACTTTAACTCCCTTTGTCAGCCATTTTCATCAGAATGAGGACCACCATGAAGACTCTGTCGACCATCGCCATCATCGGACTTCTCGCCACCCCGCTCGCCCTTGCCTCCTGTGGCTCCGTTCCGAGCACCCAGGCCGAAATGAACACCAAGATGGACGAGGTGACGCCCAAGGCGAAGAAGGAGATCGAAAACATGGTCAAGAAGGACAGCAGCCTCAAGCCGCTCGTCGACGATGCCTACGGCGTGATCGTCTTCCCGAGCGTGGCGAGCGGCGCGCTCATCCTCGGAGGCCAGGGCGGCGACGGCGTGGTCTTCAAGGGCGGACAGCCTTGGGGCCTCGCGAAGCTCGCGGCCGGCTCGATCGGGTTCCAGATCGGTGGCGAGACCTTCAGCGAGCTCGTGATCATGAAGGACGAAGACGCCTTCAACATGGTCACCGCCAACAAGTTCTCCTTCACCGCCGGCGTCAGCGCCTCCGCGGTCAAGGCCGGGGCGGCACTCGACGCCAAGTTCGAGAACGGCGTCGCGGCCTTCGTCTCCACCAACGGTGGACTCATGGCGTCCGCCGCGATCGGTGGCCAGGAGATCTCCTGCTACCCCGCCGACGTCGAATGATCGACGCCGGTTCGAATCGATGATCGAACACTGATCCCGTTGGACTTCCAGCATGCCCGAATTCTCCGGATGGAACATTCTCGGAGAAGTCCTCCTCCTCGTCGGCTCCGCCGTCGCGATGGGGGTGGTGCTGGAGGCCATCGGGATCAGTGCGATCATCGGCTACCTGCTGGCCGGCGTGCTGCTCGGCCCGAGCGTGCTCGATGTGGTGGGTGACAGTTCGAACTTCACGCTGATCGCGGAGCTCGGCGTCGCGCTTCTCCTCTTCTCGATCGGGCTCGAAATGACCCCGATGCGACTGCGCGGGTTCGGGTTCCGAGGCGCGATCGCGGGCATCCTCCAGGTCTCGATCACGATCGTCGCCGCCGCCGGAGTCGCCCTTCTCTTCGGCCTCGACTTCCGGGTGGCCCTGACCCTCGGCTGCATGGTCGCCCTGAGTTCGACGGCGGTGGTGGCGCGACTGCTCACCGATCGTGGCGAGCTCGAGTCCAACCGGGGCAGATCGACGCTCGCGGTGCTGCTCACCCAGGACGGCGCGCTGGTCCCGGTGCTCATCCTGATCGGCCTGCTCGGCGGTGGCGGGGACGACGGAAGCACCGCCGGCGACGTGGGTGACCAGATCGCCAGCGCGGCCATCGACCTGCTCGTGATGACCGCCACCATCTCCGTGGTGGGGATATTCATCCTCCCGCGCGTCTTCGACTCCATGATCCTCCGGCGAAATCGCGACTTCGCGATCGTCACCGCGATCATCACCTGCCTTTCCGCCGCCTGGGGGAGTCATGCATTCGGGCTGTCCCCCGCCCTCGGCGCGTTCGTGGCGGGCGTGCTGCTCGCCCGCGTCTCCATCTCCCGTCAGATCCGGGCCGACACCGGCGCCCTTCGAGCGCTGTTTCTCACGCTCTTCTTCGCTTCGGTGGGAATGCTCGCGAACGTCCGCGAGCTCATCCAGCCGGAGATCCTCAAGTCGATGCTCGCCATCCTGGGCGTGGGACTGGTGCTGAAGACCATGATCGCCTGGTTCGCGATCCGGATCACCGGCAGCCACCGCCGGGTGGCGCTGGCCTCCGCACTCTGCCTCGCCCAGTTCGGCGAGTTCAGCTTCGTGATCGGAACCGAGGCGTTGAAGTCCGGCATCATCGACGCGCCGATGTTCCAGGCCGCGATCGGCGCCTCGCTCGTCTCGCTCTTCGCCGCACCACTGCTGGTCGCAAAGGCGTTTCCGCTCTCGAGGGGGATCGAGTCCCTGCTGGTCCGATTCCACGTCTGGAAGCGGATCGCGCCCCCCGAAACCACGCCCCGCGACGAGATCTCCGGCCACGCCATCGTGGTGGGCTACGGACCGGCCGGCGAGGAGGTGGCCAACACCGCCGCCCTCGCGGGGATCATCCCGCTGGTGATCGACATGAATCCGAGGCTGGTGGCCGCCGCCCGTGCCGCCGGCTATCACGCGGAACACGGAGACGCGGCCCAGCAGGAGATCCTCGCCCACGCGGTGGCGGAGCGTGCCGCGGCCCTGGTGATGACCCTGCCGGAACCCCAGATCGCCATGGCCACGATCAGTCAGTTCCGAGCCCTGAACGCCGATGCGATCATCGTGGCCCGAGGTCGCTATTCCCGATTCGTCGAGGCGATGCGGGAGGCGGGCGCCGACCACGTGATCAGCGAGGAGACCACTGCAGGAACGCTTCTCGGCGCGACGCTCGTCTCGAGGATGACCGGCGACACCAATGCGTCACTCGCCGAACCCGTGGAGCCCACCGAGGCCTGAGCCGACCGCGCCCGCCGCGGTCAACCGTCGAGACTTCGCCAGAGCGACGTTGCGCCAGCGGGTGGATCCACCTGGCCCGAAAGGACGTCGAGGGGAAGGACCTCGGCGCCGTAGGACGATCGCATCAGTTTCTCATCGATGCTCACGCCGAGCCCGCCGATCACCGCACCGCCGTACAGCCCCGAACTCCGATCGATGACGAGGGTCTCCTCGCCATCGAGTGGGTCGCCGACGCCTCCGGACGCGCTGATCGCCGTACCGGACGCGGTCGCGAGGAAGCGGGTTCCTTCGAACACGAAGTCGTTGAATGCCGAATCCGACCTGAACACGAGAATGATCTCGGTGGAGGTACCGCCGATCTGGAGCCCGATGCTCCCCGAGATGTAGTCGAGCGGGAGTGGCGCCGACCAACCGTCGGCGAGCCGGCGGATCGCGACGCCGTGGCCGCCGTACATTCCGATGCCGAGTCCACCGCCGCCGATCTCCATCACCACGACCCCGACGGCATCGGCGAACGTCGCATCGTCGACCCGCCCGTCCAGCCTGAAACCGTCGATGACCCGGGCATCCTGAAGACTCTGGTAGGCGATGTTGTCCGGCCCGCAGCTTGAGAGGCCGAAGACCATCCCCGCGAACAGCGGGAGCATCGACCGGCGATTCGGGACGTGTGATGTCGACATTCGAGATTCCCCGTGTTCTGGGCCATCCACCGCATTCCGGATACCGGCCGGTTGCGTGACGGCGCGTCGCGATGAAAGATAGACGCATGAACCGCATCATGCACGTCGGCCTCCTCGCCACGCTCGCCCTCGCGTCGACCGGTCTCGCGGCGAACGACGAGAAGGCCGCTCCCGGGACGCCACGGCTTGCCGATGTGGAGCGGACGCGATTTGCGGCGGATGCCGATCCGGACGGCGGTTCCGACCCGCTCCTCCCCTTCCGGGATTCCGGGTCTTCACCCGATCCCGGCGCACCCCGGTCGGAGCCGCTCGATCCGATGTTCCCGGATCCGCTGGAGCCGATCGTCCGCCCCCTCCGGAACCTCGCCGATTGGACGCGTGACGAACTCGGACTCGAGTGGAACATCCACTACACCCTGCTCTATCAGCATGCCAGCCGTAGTGTCGATGACGAACCACGCGATGCCGGGACGGGGCGACTGGATCTCGGCTTCAACTGGGTGCTCTTCGACGACGACACGGTCGGTCGTGGCGGCGTGGGGTTCCTCCTTCGAAGCGGCGTCGAGCTCGGCCAACCCGACTCGTACACCATGGGCGCGGCGGTCGGTGCGGCGCCGGTCAACCTCAACGCCCTCCAGTGGACGTATCCCACCTCCCCGGATCTCCTCTACTGGCACCAGTCCTGGTGCGAGGAACGCGTGACCGCCTCCGTCGGGAAGATCCACCCGAATCAGTTCATCCAGTTGAGCCGGATCGCGAACGACGAGAGTCGCCAGTTCCTGGCCGGCCCCTTCGATGGCCTGAACACGCTTGGTTCCAGTCTTGGAACCTACACCGGTGGCGCCGCCCTTCAGGTCGTGCCCACCGACGGCATCTACGTGAACACGGTGTGGGCCGATCCGAACGGCGGCCCCGACCGGGGCCTCGGAACCATCGGCGACGGTGGCTGGTGGGCCGCGATGCAGGTCGGACTCGTCCCGGTGCTCGAGGGACTCGATGGAACCGAAGTCGACGGGAACTGGAACCTGGTGTTCGCCGGCACCAATCAGGCGTTGTCGACCGCCCTGCTGGGCGCGACGGAATCGGGAACGTCCAACGGCGCCGGATTCGGCAACACCCTGCTCGGCGGCCTGCAGGTCGCGCCATCCTCCGATTCCTCAAGGCAATGGGGCTGGGGCGCGATGATCGAGCAGGGCGTCGCGTCCGATCTCGACGTGCTCCTGCAGTACGGTTCGAGCACCAACGCCATGTCGGCGATCGATCGCCAGTTCAACGCCGCCCTCCAGTGGAGCCGCCCCTTCGGCAAACGCGATGAGGCGATCGGAATCGGCTACAGCTGGTCACGCCCCACCGATCTCTACGCCGAGCCGCGTCGCGAGATCCAGCTGGTGGAGGCGTACTACCGCATCCAGCTGACGGACAGCATGCAGCTCTCCCCCGACCTCCAGGTGCTCCTGCGACCGGCGACGGGGCCCGATCGACCCGTCTACGTCTTCGGAATCAGATTGACGACGACCTTCTGATCGGCGGTCGGCTCGGGGCCGAAGACGACCTGCGCCTCCGCTGATGGGGATCCATGAAGCAGGGCCGCTCCGTGAAGGAGCGGCCCTGCTCGTGCTAGCTCGATCTCATCGCCGATTCAAAGTCCGGCGACCTTCCACCCGTCCCGATACTTCCGGGTGACGTACTTGTTCAGTTCGGGCTGGCCGACGAACTGCATTCCCTTGGCGTCCCATTCCATCAGCTGGTTGGGCTTGCGGCTTGCAAGGGCACCGATGGCCAGGGTCTCGGAGACCTTGCCGGCGTAGTTCAACGGCGTCAGGCTCGCGGCGCCGCCGCGGGCGTGATCCACCCAGAGATGCCAGTGGTTGCCGCCGGGGGCCT